>JBFIMV010000050.1:0-10067 GCA_041611575.1 Desulfuromonadales bacterium
CGGGGAGTGGCATGACCGCAGCAAGCGTGAGGCTCGGCGGCCCGCCGACAAAGACGTTGACCGGCAAGGGCTGGCCCTGCGCCAGGGCCGCGGCATGGTGAACGCCGATGCCTCGGTGGATCTGGTAATGCAGCCCGACTTCCCGCTCCGGGACGTAAGCCCCACCGGAGATTTGCACACGGTACATGCCGAGGTTGGAGTGCCGCCAGCCCCGTTTCCCCGGCTGTTCGGTGTACACCTGGGGGAGGGTGATGAAGGCGCCGCCGTCTTTGGGCCAGGAGAGCAGCTGCGGCAGCTGTGACAGGGACGCGGTCTGGCGCAGCACAGGACCGCGTGAAGTGCTTTTCGGCAAGAGACGGCAGAGGTGCGGTGCGAGACCCAGCGTACCCAATGGTTCACGCCAGGCCGCCCCCGGGTCAATCTTCAAGGCGATCAACCGCTCGATGGCCGGCAGGGTGTCACGGAACAGAAAACGGGCGCGCTCAAGGGTGCCGAACAGGTTGCCGAGCATTGGAAAGGCACAGCCCTTGACGCGGGAGAAAAGCAAGGCCGGGCCCTGCCGCGCGTAGACGCGTCGCTGGATGGCGCCGATCTCCAGGCGGGGGTCGACCTCCGCTTCGATGCGCTTCAGCTGTCCGGCAGCTTCCAGGGCGGCGACCGTCTCTTGCAGATTGCGATAACCCATTGTCTGACCATCCTTGCGCGGAAAGTGCTGCTCTCACGAACCTTGCCATTGTACAGGCAGGCCGTGGCCAGGACAAAAGTTTTCTACCCTCAATACAGGCCCGGCAAAGTCATGCGTTCCCGGGTGGCGCAACCGGCCTGATTGCCCTATAATGATGTCCATGGACAAGGTGTGGCAAAAACAGGGGAACGGCCCGACGGAAACCAGCCTGCAGCGGCTGGCGTTGATTGTCTATGTTCTGCAGGCCGCGAGTTTTCTGACCAGCGGCCTGACCCTGTTCGCCGGCGTCATCATCAACTACGTCCGGCGCGAGGATGTCGAAGGGACCTGGCTGGAGAGTCACTTCCGCTGGCAGATCCGCACCTTCTGGCTCACCCTGGTCTGGGGAACCGTCGGCGCGATCACCACGATTTTTCTGGTCGGCTGGGCGATCCTGACGGCAACCCTGCTCTGGCTGATCTACCGGATCGTCAAGGGATGGGTGCTGCTCAGCGAAAAGCGCGCCACCCCAGGCTGAGTTCCTGTCTGCTCTTTTTTCTCGCTCCCACGACATCAGCCGTGCAAGGCCAGCTCCTGCTTCTCCAGCAAGAGCGCCCGGTCGCGCAGTTCGGCCGCCTTTTCAAACTCAAGCGCACCGGCGGCGGTGAGCATCTCCTTCCGAAGACGACGAATTTCTTTCTGGATCGCTTCGCAGGAGCCGTAGGTCTCCATGGCCTCCGCCGCCAGAAACGCGCTGGCCGCCGCGGGTTGTCTCAGGTCGTCGAGAATTGACCGCAGCGACTTGCGTACCGACTCGGGGGTGATGCCGTGCAACTTGTTGTACTCCAACTGCGTTTCACGGCGACGATTTGTCTCATCGAGACAGGCCTGCATCGAGCGGGTGACCTTGTCGGCATACAGAATGACCCGGCCGTCGAGATTGCGGGCGGCCCGGCCACAGGTCTGGATCAGTGAGCGCGTGCTGCGCAAGAACCCTTCCTTGTCGGCATCGAGCACGGCCACCAGCGCCACCTCGGGGATAGCCAGCCCCTCGCGCAACAGGTTGATCCCCACCAGCACGTCGAATTCACCCTGGCGCAGGTCGCGGATGATGCGAATGCGCTCGACCGTATCGATATCGGAGTGCAGATAGCGTACCCGGATCCCGACCTCTTCCAGGTAACCGGTCAAATCCTCGGCCATGCGCTTGGTCAGGGTCGTGACCAGGGAACGATGACCATCTGCCACGACCAGACGAAGTTCGTGGATCAGGTCGTCGACCTGGTTGCGTGCCGGCCGCACTTCGGTCGGCGGATCGACCAGCCCGGTCGGGCGGACGATCTGTTCGACGACCACGCCGTGGGACTGCTGAAGTTCATAATCACCCGGCGTGGCCGAAGCATAGATGGTCTGCAGGTTCTTGGCCGTGAATTCCTCGAAGGTCAGCGGCCGGTTGTCGAGTGCCGAAGGGAGCCGGAAGCCGTATTCGACCAGCGTCTCCTTGCGACTGCGATCGCCGCGATACATGCCGCCCAGTTGCGATACGGTCACGTGACTCTCGTCGATGAAAACCAGGGCGTCCTCCGGGAAATAATCGAACAGGGTCGCCGGCGGCGCACCGGGGACGCGGCCATCCAGGTAGCGTGAATAGTTCTCGATCCCCTGGCAGAAGCCCATCTCCTCCATCATCTCGATATCGAACAGCGTGCGCTGTTCGATGCGCTGCGCCTCGACCAGCCGGTTTTCACCACGCAAGAACTGAATCCGTTCGCGCAACTCCTCCTGAATCTCCCGGATGGCGCGGTCGAGGGTCGGTTTGGTCGCCACATAGTGGCTCGCCGGGAAGACGGCGACGGCTGGCAGACGGTCGATGATCTTGCCGCGCAGCGGGTCTATCTCACTGATGGTCTCGACTTCGTCCCCGAAGAACTCGATGCGCAGCGCCCGGTCTTCTTCGTAGGCGGGGAAGACTTCAACCGAGTCGCCCCGCACCCGGAAGGTGCCGCGATGAAAGTCAACGTCATTGCGGCTGTACTGGATGTCGACCAGTTGGCGCAGCAACTGGTTGCGATCAAGGGTCATGCCGCGCTCGAGACGGACCAGGAGGCCGTGATAGGCCTCGGGAGAACCGAGGCCGTAGATGCAGGAGACCGAGGCGACGATCAGGACGTCGCGCCGGGTGAGGAGACTGCGCGTGGCGCTGTGGCGCAGCTTGTCGATCTCCTCGTTGATCGAGGAATCCTTTTCGATGAAGGTGTCCGTGGTCGGGACGTAGGCTTCCGGCTGGTAGTAGTCGTAGTAAGAGACAAAGTACTCGACGGCGTTGTTCGGGAAAAGTTCCTTGAACTCCCCGTAGAGCTGGGCGGCCAGGGTTTTGTTCGGTGCCAGCACCAACGTCGGCCGCTGGACTGCCGCCACCACGTTGGCCAGGGTGAAGGTTTTGCCTGAGCCGGTGACGCCGAGCAACACCTGGTGGCGATCACCTCGCCGGATGCCGTCGATGAGTTCCGCAATGGCACGCGGCTGGTCGCCGCGCGGGAGATAGTCGGTTATCAGCTCAAATTGGGCCATAAGACCGGAGGGTTTATCAACGCATTGTCTCGTGCGCAGGGGATCCACCCCTTATTCGTATCTCAAATCGGGACGAGGACTATTTCATCTTCCAGGTCGTCCCATCGGGGCTGTCGAGCAGTTGCACGCCCTTGGCCGCCAGTTCATCGCGAATCCGGTCAGCTTCGGCAAAGTCACGATTCTGTCTCGCCACGCGGCGGGCAACAATAAGAGCTTCGATGTCGGCAGCGCTCAGGCCGGACTCGGCCAAGCCTTCCCGGGCGCTCTGCGCCAACCATGCAGACGGATCCGCCCCGAGCAGCCCGAGCACATCCCCAAGCTCCCGCAGTACGGCCCGACAAGCGACCAGGCCCTCGCGCACGGCGCCGCAACCCTGCCCTTCGGCCAGCAAACGATTGATGGCGCGCACGGCATCGAACATGTGCCCGATGGCCTGCGCGGTATTGAAATCGTCGTCCATTGCCTCGCGGAAACGCTCTTCGAGCCGGGCGAGTCGTTCAAGCGGATCGGCCAAATCATCCGGGAGGGGTGTGTTCTGCGGGACGCCATCCGTCTCGCCGAGCACCTTGTCCAACTGGGCCAGGGCTTCGTAGAATCGCATCAACCCGGTGCGGGCTTCTTCCAGGTTCTGATCGGAAAAATCGATCGGTGAGCGATAGTGCGCCGTCAGGATGAAGAAGCGCACGACCTCGGGATCGTACTTCTTGAGGATGTCGCGGATCGTGAAAAAGTTGCCGAGCGACTTGCTCATCTTTTCCTGGTTGACGTTGTCGTAGCCGTTGTGCAGCCAGTACTTGACGAACGGTTTGCCGGAAGCCCCCTCCGACTGGGCGATCTCGTTCTCGTGATGCGGGAAAATCAGGTCGCGGCCACCACCGTGGATGTCGAAGGTCGTGCCGAGGAGCGCCGAGCTCATCGCCGAACACTCGATATGCCAGCCCGGTCGTCCCGGTCCCCAGGGAGACTCCCAGCTCGGCTCTCCCGGCTTGGCGGACTTCCAGAGGGCGAAGTCCATCGGGTTGCGTTTCTGCTCTCCGGGTGCGATGCGGGCTCCCGCCTGCATCTCCTCCATGTTGCGCTTGGAGAGTTTCAGGTAGCCGGGGAACTTGTCGACACTGTAGTAAACGTCACCGGCCGATTCATAGGCCATCCCCTTGTCAATCAACTGTTCCACCAGGGTGATGATCTGCGTGATGTGTTCGGTCGCCTTCGGCTCGAACGTCGGCTTGCGCAGTCCGAGCGCGGCCATATCTTCATCAAAAGCGACGATGAACTCCTCGGCCAGGCTCTGGCTCGGAATGCCGCGTTCATTGGCGCGGGCAATGATCTTGTCGTCAACATCGGTATAGTTGCGGACGTAGGTCACGTCAAAATCGCGATACTGCAAATAGCGGTAGATGATGTCGAAGACGATGTTGGCCCGCGCATGGCCGATGTGACAGTAGTCGTAAACCGTCACCCCGCAGACATACATCCCCACCTTGCCGGGGACGAGGGGTTCGAATTTTTCCTTGCTGCCGGACAGGGTATTATAAACACGCAACGTCATGATCTCTTCTCCAGATGTTCTTTTTCACTCGCTCAATCCGCCGTGACTACATAACACAGAAACCACGACAGAGAAAGGTTTCAACCGGCGAAAAACGGGCCCTGAGGCTCATGGCCTCCCGCGCCAAAGACTTCAGCGGCCATCGTCCGTCACTCGCCCGAGAGCTTGGCCCAGGTGTCTCGCAGAGTCACCGTACGATTGAAGACCGGTGCGCCACTGCGTGCATCCCGACCGTCAGACACAAAGTACCCGAGCCGTTCGAACTGGAAGGCCGTTCCCGGGCCGGCCTTGGCCAGGCTCGGCTCCAGCAGGGCGCCGTCAAGGACCTCAAGCGCAGCGGGATTGAGCAGTTCGCGATAGTCCTGCTCTTTCTCCGCAGCCGGGTTGGCGACGTTGAACAGACGGTCGTAAAGACGGACCTCCGCTGCGACGGCATACTCCGCCGAGACCCAGTGGATGATCCCCTTGACCTTCGCCCGCCCTTCGGGAAGAGCGCCACCGCCCGTCTCCGGGTCGTAGCTGCAGAGCAGTTCGATCGCTTCACCGGTTGCCGGGTCCCTGACCACTTCGTCACAACGGATGATGTATCCGTAACGCAGCCGGACTTCACGGCCGGGGGCGAGACGGAAAAACTTCTTCGGCGGATCATCCATGAAATCGTCCCTCTCGATGTAAAGACTGCGGCTGAAAGGAATGCTGCGGCTCCCCATGGACTCGTCCTTGGGGTGGTTGGCGACACGGAACTCTTCAACCTGCCCTTCAGGATAATTGGTAAGCGTGACCTTGAGCGGCCGCAGGACCCCCATGGCGCGGGGTGCCGTCTGATCGAGGTCTTCGCGGACACAGTCCTCCAGGACGCTCATGTCGATGACGCTGTCGCTCTTGCCGATGCCGATGCGTTCGCAGAAGGTGCGGATCGCCGCTGGCGTAAATCCGCGACGGCGCATCCCCGACAGGGTCGGCATGCGCGGATCGTCCCAACCGGACACATGCTTCTCCCGGACCAACTCCAGCAGGCGGCGCTTGCTCATCACGGTGTAGGTGAGGTTGAGACGGGCGAATTCGATCTGCCGGGGGTGGTAGATTTCCAGGGCATCGAGACACCAGTCGTACAGGGGTCGGTGGTCCTGGAACTCCAGGGTGCACAGCGAGTGGGTGATGCCTTCGATCGAGTCAGACTGGCCATGGGCAAAATCGTACATCGGGTAAATGCACCAGGCAGTCCCTGTCCGCGGATGCGAAGCGTGCAGGATGCGGTAGAGGATCGGGTCGCGCAGGTTCAGGTTGGGCGATGACATGTCGATCCTGGCACGCAACACCCGTGCGCCATCAGGGAATTCACCGGCCCGCATGCGGCGCAGCAGGTCAAGGTTTTCGGCTACGTCGCGTTGGCGGTAAGGACTGTCCTTGCCCGGTTCGGTCAGGGTGCCCCGGTATTCTCGCATCTGCTCCGGGGTCAGGTCGCAGACATAGGCCAGACCCTTTTGCACCAGGGCTTCGGCATACCGGTAAAGGGTTTCAAAATAATCCGAGGCGTAATACTCGTGCTCGCCCCAGTCGAATCCGAGCCAGCTGACATCGGCTTTTATGGCATCGATGTATTCCTGCTCCTCCTTTACCGGGTTGGTATCGTCGAAACGCAGGTGGCATCGCCCCCGGTAACTTTCCGCCAGGCCGAAGTTGAGACAGATCGACTTGGCGTGACCGATATGCAGGTAACCGTTCGGCTCGGGAGGAAAGCGGGTGATGATCGTGGCGTGTTTGCCGTTGGCCAGGTCCTCGTCGATGATGTTGCGGATGAAGTTCGTGCCGGACTGCGATTGCTCGGCGGGATGGCTCATGATCTCTCGTAACTCCTTGTTGATTTTCTCAATATTTTCTCGAAGAACGCCCTGTATCAGACAGACTCCATGAGGACGACGGCATAGGCCGCGATGCCCTCGCCACGGCCGGCGAAACCAAGTTCCTCCGTCGTTGTGGCTTTGACGTTGATGCATCCGCTCGGCGTCTGGCAGACCTGGGCGAGGTTGGTGACCATTTGCGACACGTAGGGTGCCAGCTTCGGCCTTTGGGCCACGATCGTGGTGTCGAGATTGCTGATCCGGAATCCGCGGGTCTGGGCCAGGCCGACCACATGCTCCAAAAGAAGCATGCTGTTGATCCCTTTGAACGCAGGGTTTTTGTCCGGGAAGTAACGACCGATGTCACCCAGTCCGAGGGCGCCGAGAATTGCATCACAGACGGCGTGCAGCAGGACGTCGGCATCCGAATGGCCGAGCAGGCCGAGTTCGTTCTTGATGGTCACACCACCCAGCACCAGGGCCCGTTCGGGGACCAGTCGGTGAACATCATACCCGTGACCGATGCGCATCATGTCAGAATTTCCTCCCCGACCGCCACGAGCCCCCTGGCCAGGGCCAGATCGGCAGGTGTCGTTAATTTGAAATTGTGGGCGTGTCCCGCCAGAACCGCCACCGGCCAGCCACACCACTCAACGAGGGACGCGTCGTCCGTGCCGGCAAATCCGGCGTCCACAGCCCGGCGGTGCGCCTCACGCAATTGTTCGAAACGAAAGGCCTGGGGCGTCTGCACCTGCCAGAGAAGCCTTCGATCCAGTGTCGCGCGGACGTGGCCGTCAAAAACCTCCTTGATCGTATCCTGTACAGGGATCGCCAGAACGGCCGCACCGACCGCTGCCGCCCGCTGCACCAGGGGCCCGATCTGCAATGCTGGGAAAAACGGGCGCACGGCATCGTGGACCAGAACCACGTCACCGGCAACGGCGCCGCAGTCCTCGAGACCGTTACGCACCGAGTCCTGACGTTCGCTGCCGCCGGCAATTATCCGGGAAACCTTGTCGAGCCGGTATTGCTCGACGATTTCTTCACGGCAATAGGCGATCTCGTCGGCGGGGACAATCACGTGTATCGCCGTGACCTGCTGTACTGCGGCAAGCCGCGACAAGGTCTGAACCAGGATTGGTCTCCCGCCCAGATCCAGATACTGTTTCTTGAGCGAAGCACCGACCCGACGGCCGCTGCCGGCGGCGGGAACCAGGACATGCACGTTCATCAATCGATCCATGCGGCGGCAAAGGGGATAACGCGCCAGGCGCGGACTGTTGCAGTTCGGCACGCGACCCTGTCAGTCATCAACATTATTCCAAGGCTCCAGTCTGCCAGTTTTATCCCATTTGCCCCGTTTTGAAAATCATTATCTCCACCGTTGACCAGAGAAAACAGAAAGGCCGGGTACATTTCGTACCCGGCCCGAAAGACTCTGCGGTTCGGCCCACTCAGTTGACCATGTTTTCCAGTCGCTCCGTCACGGTCTCCTCGGCGATCCCCTCTGCCAGGGCCAGCTCCTTGACCAGCAGGCGACGTGCCAACTCGAGCACCTTCTTCTCGCCGTAGGAGAGCTCTTTCTCCTCACGGATCAGGTAGAGCTCGCGCAACACCTCGGCGACATCCATCGGATCACCGGTTTTGATCTTGTCGTTGTATTCCCGCTGACGACGGCTCCATGACGCGATGGCCGGAGAACCGCTTTGCTTTTCTCCCAGGGCGCTGTATATTGTCTCGACCTTGTCCTTGCTCATCAGGGTGCGCAAACCGACGTGGCCGGCGTTCCCCACCGGGATCATGATGGTCATATCATTGTCAATGATACGCAGGATGTAGAAGTCGTGTGTCTGACCGCAAAACTCGCGGGACTCAATTTTCTCTACAACGCCTACCCCCTGTGCCGGGTAGACGGCTCGATCTCCAATTTTAAACATGCATTTTTTCTCCCATGGAAATTGGAAATATACCATAAAAAGGCTTGCCCGTCAAGCAGGACTCCGGGGGTCCGGGCCGTGCGCCTCGCGGGAGAAGACGGTTGGCCACTTCATGCCGGGGCGTTGACATGCGCATCGGCGTAATCGGCGCGGGGGCGCTGGGGCTTTACTACGGCGCACTGCTGCAGAAGGCGGGACATGACCTGCATTTCCTGCTGCGCCGCGATTACGAAGCAATATCCAGATATGGCCTGCGCGTAACGTCTCCCCGGGGCGACTTTTCGTTGAAAAAGGTCAATGGCTACCGCACCAGCCCGGAAATCGGCCCGGTTGACCTGGTACTGGTCGGCCTCAAGGCTTACGCCAACGACCGCCTGGTCGATCTCGTCTCTCCCCTGGTCAGCACGGAGACCGCCGTACTGACCCTGCAGAACGGTCTCGGCAACGAGGACCTCCTGGCCGAAGCTTTCGGTGCCGACCGGGTGCTCGGCGGCGTCGCCTTTCTCTGCTGCAACCGCGGCGAACCGGGGGTCGTCCATCACCTTGACCAGGGCTCCGTACGCCTTGCGGAACTCGGCAGCGGCCTGAGCCGGCGGAGCAGACAACTTGCAGACGTCTTCATCGCCGCCGGGATTCCCTGTGAGGCCTGCCCTGACCTGGCCCTCATCCGCTGGGAGAAGCTGGTCTGGAACATCCCCTTCAACGGCCTCTGCGCCCTGACCGGCCTGACGACCGACCGTTTGCTCGACTGTCCGCAAACCCGTCAACTGATCAGGGAGATCATGCAGGAGGTGATTGCGGCGGCCAACCGCCAGGGCCTCTCCGTGCCGATCGAGGGCTCTGGAGTCATCGACAAACTGTTGCGCACCACGGCCGGCATGGGCGCCTACCGGCCAAGCATGATGATCGACCGGCAGCAGGGACTCCCCCTCGAACTGGACGCCATCTACGGCATCCCCCTGCTGCGCGCCGCGGCAAAAGGCGCCCCCATGCTGCGGGTCGCCATGCTGCACGCCCTGCTGCAGGCAACCGAGAGCGCACCGCCGTGAGCCGCTACTGCACGGCCACGTTGCGCACCCCCTGCGGTCGCCAGGCCGGCGAGATGACGTGACTCCCCTTCCCCTTCTGCTCCAGCAGGCTGCCGAACATCACGGCAAATTCCCCGTAACGATCGTTGATGCAGTCCCGCGCTTCGGTCAGGAGCCACTGCCGCCGCTCTGCCGGGAACAGCGGCAGCTGGGCCGTGGCAAACCGCAGGTCGGACAGCCGCACGCCGAGCAAGCGCACCGGCTGCTCGAGCACCACTCCATCAAGAATCTTGCGGCTGGCCCGGAAGATCTCCTCGCTGCCGTTGAGATAGTCGCATTGTACCTGCTGCCGGCCGAAGGTCGTGAAATCGGCGTAGCGCAGGGTCAGGGTCACGGTTCTTCCGGCCACCCCGTACCGCCGTGCCCGGCGACCGACCATTTCCGCCAGCTGCAGGAGAAAGGCGCAGATCGCTTCAC
>JBFIMV010000051.1:0-10012 GCA_041611575.1 Desulfuromonadales bacterium
AGAAGGCACTACCGAGGCGGAGATCATCTGCTGGTTGGTCAAAGAAGGGGATAGGGTTGAGGAACATCAGCTGGTCGTGGAAGTCGAAACCGACAAAGCGGTGGTTGAGCTGCCGACACCCCGCGCCGGCAAGGTCCTCAAGTTTCACTGCCAGGAGGGTGAGGTCGTTGCCGTTGGTGGGGTGTTGCTGACCATCGAGGAGGGGGGCGTGGCGCAAGAGCGCCGCCCGTCTTTCGGGATCGTCGGCGAACTGCCGGAAGCCGAAGATGAGTCCGGGGCGACCCAGGGGAAGACACGACCGTCAACGCCGGCAACCGATCCTGAGATTCGTGCGTTGCCAGCGGTGCGCGCACTGGCCAAAGAGCTGCAGGTCGATTTGTCCGGGCTTGCCGGCAGCGGTCCGGACAACGCGATCAGCGCCGAGGACGTGCGTGCCGCAGCCGTCCGTTCCACGACTGTTGGCGACCAGACGAAGACGGTCGGCCCGGGCGAGCGGGTGCCGCAGAAAGGGATCCGTCGGGTGATTGCCCGCCGGATCAAGGAGGCACAGCAGAAGACCGCCTTTGTTACCAGCATGGACGAGTTTGATGTCAGTCGCTTGAGGGACCTTAAAAAACGGGAAGAGGCACACCTGGCCGAGCGGGGCCTGCACCTGACCTTCCTTCCCTTCTTCATGAAGGCGGTCCAGCATGCCCTGATCACATATCCACGTTTCAACGCCCGGCTCGACGAAGAGCACGACGAACTGGTCCTGCTGCCCGATTGCCACATGGGGGTCGCTGTCGATACGACGGCCGGCCTGATGGTTCCGGTTGTGCGCGATGTCGCCAGGAAAAGCATTCTGGAACTGGCAGAGGAACTGCAACGCCTGTCGGAACGCGCCCATCAGCGCAGCATCGACCTTGAGGACCTGCAGGGCAGCACCTTTACCCTGACCAACTTCGGCTCCTACGGCGGCCTGTTTGCCACGCCGATCATCAACTATCCAAACGTCGCCATCCTCGGCTGCGGCCGTATCCGTGAGAAACCATGGGTCTTCAAGGGGGAGATCGCGGTCCGCCATATCCTGCCGCTGTCACTGACCTTTGACCACCGCGTCAGCGACGGAGCCGAGGCGTGCCGGTTCCTGAACCATGTCGGCCGTTACCTGGAGGATCCCGGGTTGCTGTTTATCGAAAGTATTTAGAAGGCAGAGACTGTACTTATCGGCAAACGACCGACCGGCGAAACGTCGCCGTCTCACCATTCGAGAAGGTAAACGCAGTTATCCGCGTCTTTTTTTCGGCACGGGGTGGAATCGTCGTGATTGATTCGCACACCATAGGAATCCTTTGGTTTGAATCTTTTGGCGATCGCCTGGATGATCCCCCGGTCAAATTCGCAGGGATAGGGATTGGCACAGACCATTTTCGCAGACCGGTCGCCGGTCTGGATGAAGCCGTAGTTTCCGACTTCCCCCCCCTGATGATTCATTTTGTAGGCGACGTCTATTGAAGCAAGCGCCTTCTCCAGGGTGTCTACGCCAGGCGGAAACTGCGCACTTTCCGGGATTTGCTTGCCAATGACGTTCAAAGTCGACGGCCCGATGTTTATCGAGATGCTTTTGAAGGTATCCAGCCATGCCTGCTGCGAATACCACATGCCGGGCTTGGGGTCGTGAATACCATTCTCCTGCAATAATTCGAGAGCCCTGGTCTTGAAAGCGCCCATCCCGTTCACCACCGCGAGGACTGTTTCTCCGTTGACTTTAACGCCTTGCGCAAACGCCACGAACTGTGCCATTTTTCACCTCCAACAGATGAAAGCCTTTTGCATCCATCAGCTTGACGCCGAAACCCCCTGTATCGCGCACCCCCCCAACAGTTAGAAATAAAACGCTGTTTTCAGTTTCTACATGACGCCATAATTCTTGTCAAGTAATGAAGTTTTCGTGTCTTTAGGCAATTCTAATCATCGCCGTCTGTCGCAGGAAATTACGGTCTCACTTCTTTATTCTAAAACAGGACGGGGCGACGGCTTCCCAGCCGTTGCCCCGTCCTGTTCAATTCGCTGTTGAGTAGCCTCAGCCCTGCGCCTGCACCGCCGTAAGTGCCGCGACCGAGACGATGTCGTCGATCGAACAGCCGCGTGAGAGGTCGTTGACCGGCTTGGCGAGGCCCTGGATGATCGGGCCGACCGCCTCGGCCCCGGCGACGCGCTCGACCAGCTTGTAGCCGATGTTGCCGGCGTCGAGGGTGGGAAAGATCAGGGTGTTGGCCTTGCCGGCGACGGCCGAACCCGGGGCCTTCTTGGCACCGACCTTGGGGAGCAGCGCGGCGTCGGCCTGCAGTTCACCGTCGATCTGCAGGGTCGGCGCAATCGTCTTGGCGATCGCCATGGCTTCGAGCACCTTGTCGGCGTCGGGGTGACTGGCGCTCCCCTTGGTTGAAAAGGAGAGCATGGCGACCCGCGCCTCGGCGCCGAGGAAGCTCTTGCAGCTGCTCGCGGTCGCCACGGCGATCTCGGCCAGCTGCTGGGCGTTCGGGTTCGGATTGACCGCGCAGTCGGCGAAGCAGAGGATGCCGTTCTCGCCGAATTCCGGGTTCTTGGTGATCATCAGGAAGACCGAGGAGACGGTATTCATCCCCACCGCCGTACCGACCACCTGAAGGGCCGCGCGCAGCACATCGCCGGTGGTGTTGAACGCGCCGGCGACCATGCCGCCTGCATCACCCTGGCGGACCATCATGGCGCCGAAGAAGAGGTTGTCGTTGCCGGTCAACGTCTGGCGCGCCTGCTCGACGGTCATCCCTTTCTTGGCGCGCAGCTTCACCAACTCGGTGACGTAGTCGTTGAGCCGGGCGGCGTTCTTGGGGTCGATGACGGACACGCCATCGAGAGAGACGCCCATCGCCTCGGCCTTGGCAGTCAGCTCCCCCTTGTCGCCAAGGAGAACGACCTTGGCCAGGCCGTCACGGGTGATCCGTTCAGCCGCCTGGATCATGCGGTCATCATAACTTTCAGGAAGCACAACGGTTTGCAGGCTGGTGCGCGCCTTGGCTTTGATCTGATCAACGAGATGCATCGGCATTTCCTCCCCGTAAACATGGTGTTTGCAAAGACGTGAAATATAACGGATGACCCTCGACCCGTCAACATTAATCCCTGTAAACCCTCGTGCAGCGCCCTTTACACTAGCTGTCGAAAATTGCCTTCTGTGGTATAGTGTCGTCGATTTTTAACCACCAGGCCTGCAATGACACTTGAACAACGCCAGAATCGCATCACGACCGGGTTCATCCTCCTGTCGCTGCTCCTGCACCTGCTCCTGCTGCTCGTCCCGAAGCAGCTGATCTTCGCGCCGGCGGACACTCCCGAACCCGTCTATGTCGAGGTACGCCCTCCCCAGCCCCGCGACCGGGAACTTGACCTGCCGATCCGCAAAGAGCTGGAGAGACCTCGGGAGATCCCGGCGAAAAGACTGGCGGAGGAAGACCAGGTGGTCGAAAAGGAACGTGCTCCCGAAGGGCAGGACACCGAAGACCGGGTGCAGGCGGTGCGCACACAGAGGGCCACCAAGCCGGCGCAGCCCCAACCTCAGGCCCGGAAACCTCAACCGGAACCTCCCGCGCCACCTGTCGCAGAGCAGTCCCCGCCGCAACCGGTCACTCCGGAAGGCTGGCAGCCCAGGCCAGCTGAGACGCCGACGCCGAAGAAGCCTCTCCCGGACCTCGCGACCCTCACCCAGATCTCGCCCGGCGCGCTGGCGCAGATCGAGAGCGACTGGCGGCGCAAATATCGCGCTGACATCGAAAAGGGGGACACGGTCTGGATGGACACCGAGCACGACCTGCTGATCTCCTTCATGCGCCGGTTTCGCGACAACATCTACGGTGTCTGGAATTATCCTTACGAAGCGGCGCAACGCGAACAGCAGGGGACCTGCCTGATCCGCGTGACGATCGATCGCCAGGGAAACGTCACCGATGTGCGGCTGCTCGAAAGCTCGGGCTTCCGCGCCCTCGATGACGAGGCGATGAACGCGGTACGCGAAGGAGCCAGTTACGGCCCCCTGCCGCGGGCCTACCCCAACGAAGACCTGAAGATCATGGCCTTCTTCCAGTACCAGCTCGGCCCGAGCATCAAGCGCGAATACCGGCGACGACCGGGAAACATCTATTGACAGTGCTGAGCGATGTGCGATGAGCGATGAGTCACCCCTCGCTAAAGCGGCCACTCAGGCAACAGAAGATAAAAACGGGGCATCTCCAGTCAACCTGGATATGCCCCGCGTCGTTTCTTTCCTTTTTTGGCACTCTTAATTATCAGCACTCATCGCTCATCGCACATCGCCCAGCACTATAATTGTTCCCATCTCAACTTCGGCTTGCGCGCCGCACCGGTTTCATCGAGTCTCCGGACCTTCGCCCGCACCGGGGCCTGATGCAGGAGCTCGGGATTGTCGCGCGCCTCGCCGGCGATGGCGATCATGGCGTCGCAGAACTCGTCGAGCACCTCCTGGCTTTCAGTCTCGGTCGGTTCGATCATGATGGCCCCCTTGACCACCAGCGGGAAGTAGATGGTCGGCGGGTGATAGCCGTAGTCGATCAGGCGCTTGGCGACGTCCAGCGTGTGGCAGCCGCCGCCCAGGTTCTTGTCGGAGAAGACCGCCTCGTGCAGCGAACGGCGCTTGTAGGGAAGGTCATAGACACCTTCCAGTCGCGCACGCACGTAGTTGGCGTTGAGCACGGCCATCTCGCTCGCCTGCTTCAGTCCGGCAGCGCCCATGCTGCGAATGTAGGCGTAGGCCCGCACCATGATGCCGACGTTGCCGTGGAAGGCGAGCAGCCGGCCGACCGAATCGGCGTTGTCCGTCTCCAGGCGATAACCGTCATCCTCCTTCACCACCCCGGGGCCCGGCAGATAGGGCGCCAGCTCCGCGGTCACACCGACCGGGCCGGAACCCGGCCCGCCGCCGCCATGCGGGGTCGTGAACGTCTTGTGCAGGTTGAAGTGCATGACATCGATCCCCATGTCGCCGGGACGGGCGATCCCCATCAGGGCGTTGAGGTTGGCGCCATCACAGTAAACCTTGCCGCCACGCTCGTGGACCAGCTTGCAGATCGCCTCGATGTTGGTTTCGAACAAGCCGAGAGTGTTGGGGTTGGTCACCATCAGCGCGGCGACGTCATCGTCCATGTGCGCTTCGACCTCCTCGAGAGTCAGAACGCCTTCGGAAGAGATCGGCACCACTTCGTAGCCGGTCAGGGCCGCGGTTGCCGGGTTGGTGCCGTGGGCGGTGTCGGGAATCAGCACCTTGCGGCGCTTGCTGCCACGCGCCTCATGCCAGGCGCGGATCACCAGCATCCCGGCCAGTTCGCCATGGGCACCGGCAGCCGGCTGCAGGGTCACCCGGTCAAACCCGGAGATTTCCGCCAGGGAGGTCTGCAGACGATACATCAGCTCCAGTATTCCCTGCGCCAGGTGCTGCGGGGTCGCCGGGTGGACATCCGCCAGCCCCGGCAGGCGTGCGGCGACTTCGTTGACCTTGGGGTTGTACTTCATGGTACAGCTCCCCAGGGGGTAGAAGCCGGAATCGACCCCGTAGTTCCAGGTCGACAACCGGGTGAAGTGGCGCACGACGTCGACTTCGGAGAGCTCGGGGAAATCCTTGATCTCGTCACGACAGAGTTCGGCGGGCAGTGCGGCGGCCGGCACATCGAGCTTCGACAGGCTGTAGCCCTTGCGTCCGGGATCGGAATGCTCGAAGAGCAGCTTTTCGTTGAGGACAAGTCCGCTGGTTCCGACGATCATGCTGCACCTCCCTGAAGAGCGGTCACCAGCGCGTCTATGTCCGCGCGCAGGTTCTGCTCAGTAACACAGACCAGGAAGCAGTCCGCCAGTTCCGGGTAATCAGCACCCAGGGGGATGCCACCGAGGATGCCGGCCGCTTCGAGCCGGGCCAGTACGGCGTCGACCGGTACTTTGCTGCGGACCACGAACTCGTTGAAGGACGGCGCGGCATAAACCAGGCTGAATCCCTTCAAGGCGGAAATTTTTTCACGCGCATAGGCGGCCTTGGCCACATTCTGCTCGGCCATCTCGCGCAGGCCCTGCTTGCCGAGCAGGCTCATGAAAATGGTGGTCATCAGGGCGCACAGCCCCTGGTTTGAGCAGATGTTCGAGGTCGCCTTCTCGCGGCGGATGTGCTGTTCCCGGGTCGAGAGGGTGAGGACAAACCCCCTCTTTCCGTCGAGATCGGTCGTCTCACCGACCAGGCGCCCCGGCATGGCGCGCACATCCCTCTGGCGCACGGCAAAGAATCCGACGTAGGGCCCGCCAAAGGCGAGCGGCAGGCCGAGGCTCTGACCATCCCCGGCGACAATATCGGCGCCGAGCTCGCCCGGCGACTTGAGCAGCCCCAGGGCGACAGCTTCGGCAACCGCGGTCACCAGCCTGGCACCGGCTCCTTGCGCCAACTCCGCCAACGCGGCCACATCCTCGATGACGCCGAAGTAGTTCGGGTAACCGACCACGACAGCGGCCGTACTGTCATCAATTTTTCCCTTGAGATCGGCGGAATCGGTCCGGCCGTCCTTGCCGACGGCGATCTCGACCAGCTCCAGGCCGAGGTAGAGGCAGTAGGTCGCCACCACCGCCCGGTAGCGCGGATTGAGGGCACGCGACAGCAGCACCCGCTTGCGGCGGGTCAGGCGCACGGCCATCAGCACCGCCTCGGCACAGGCGGAAGCCCCGTCGTACATCGAGGCGTTGGCCACGTCCATCCCGGTCAGCTGACAGATCATCGTCTGGAATTCGAAGATCGCCTGCAGGGTCCCCTGGCTGATTTCAGGCTGGTAAGGCGTATAGGCCGTGTAGAATTCGCCCCTTGAGACAAGCAGGTCGATGACCGCCGGTATGAAATGATGATAGGCCCCGCCGCCCAGGAAGTTCAGGTGGTTTCCGGGCGTCGCGTTCTTTGCCGCCAGAACGCGCAATTCACGCAGGAGCTCGGTCTCGCTGGCCGGCTCCGGCAGGTCGAGAGGGCGCTTCAGGCGGACGGCGTCCGGCACCTCGACGAACAGCTCCTCGAGGGAGGCGACGCCGATGCGATCGAGCATCTGCGCCACGTCCTCGGCAGTGTGCGGGATATAGCGCATGGCGTTCAGCTCTCCTCGGCAATCAGCGCCTGGTAGGCATCGGCATCCATCAGGTCGTCCACGTCACTCGCGTCGCGCATGCGAATCTTGATCATCCAGCCGTCCTCGTAGGGAGAGGTGTTGATGATTTCGGGAGCATCGAGCAGATCTTCGTTGATCTCTTCGACAGTTCCCGAGATCGGGGCATAGATGTCGGAGACGGCCTTGACCGACTCGACCACGCCGAACGCCTTGCCGGCATCAATTTCGGTGCCGACCTCGGGGAGTTCGACGAAGACCACGTCTCCCAGGGCGTCCTGGGCGAAGTCGGTTATGCCGATCACGGCCAGGTCTTCCTCGACCATCACCCACTCGTGCTCCTCGGTGTACTTCAACTCTTCCGGAAATTCCATGATGTCCTCCTTCAGGATAATTCCCTGCGTGACAGGGAACTTGTCGATTGATGCAGATTCGCCAACGGCGTCTTACTTGACAAACGGCGGCCGCACCACCCGGGCGCGCATGCGCCGATTGCGCACGGCCACCTCCAGGACGGTCTCCGCTGCGGCGAACTGCGGCTCGAGCAGCGCCAGGGCAATGCCGACCTTGAGGGATGGCGACATGGTGCCGCTGGTCACCACGCCCACCTCGCGGTCGCCGGCGAAGACCGGGTAGCCTTCGCGCGGAATCCCACGTTCGTCCATGATCAGTCCGACGCGGCGGCGAGGCACCCCTGAAGCTTTTTGAGCTACGAGTGCAGCTTTGCCGACAAAGTCGTCCTTGTCAAGCTTGGTGATCCATGCCAGTCCGGCTTCAAGCGGCGAAATCTCCCGGGAAAGCTCGTGACCGTAAAGCGCATAACCTTTTTCCAGGCGTAGCGTGTCGCGCGCACCCAGGCCGATCGGCTGCAGGCCCAGCGGCAGACCGGCATCCACCAAAGACCGCCAGACATCGACGGCGGCTGCGGCAGGCAGGTAGAGCTCGAAGCCGTCTTCGCCCGTGTAGCCGGTGCGCGAGACGATCATTGACACCCCGGCCACCTCGCCTTCGCAGAAATGGTAGTAGACCAGGTCGGCGAGAGGGAGTGTCGTCAGGCGGGACAGGATCTCCTGCGACTTCGGCCCCTGCAGCGCGATCTGCGCGTATTCATCGCTGCGGTTTGTCAGAGTCACCGCCGAAAGCCCCGACTCGGCGAGGACCTGCCTCATCCAGGCGAAATCCTTGTCGGTGTTGGCGGCGTTGACGCAGAACAGGTAGCGGTCGGCGGCGAAACGGTAGAGGGTGACATCATCGACCACCCCGCCTTCAGGATAACAGAGCGCAGAATACTGCACCTGCCCGTCGACCAGGACAGAAGCATCATTGATCGTCAGGTGCTGGATGAAGACCAGAGCATCCTTGCCGCACACCTCGATTTCGCCCATGTGCGAGACGTCGAACAAGCCGGCGGCCTGGCGCACAGCCAGATGTTCCTCAATGACCCCGGCATATTGTACCGGCATGTCCCAGCCGCCGAAATCAACCATGCGGGCACCGAGGTCTCGGTGGACCTGGTTCAATGGGGTTTTCTTCACGGCGCTCTCCTTAATGTTAAGGCAGTTTTGAGTTTATAGTTTTGAGTTGTAAATTGTTTTTTACTCAAAACTCAAAACTTAAAACTCAAAATTCAAAACTTAAAACTGTCATTGCCTCTCATTCCAGCAACGCGGGAATCTTGTCATCCTGGCCGAGGGTCATCAGGTGCACCCCCTGGCAGAGCTCCCGCGCCCAGGCCACATTCTCACGGGCGATCGCCACCCCTTCCGCCAGGGGATCAGAGGCCCGCTCCAATCTGTCGATCAACACCTGTGGCACCTTGACGCCGGGGATGTTGGCGTTTAGGAAACGGGCCATTTTCGCGCTGCGGATCAACAGGACTCCTGCCAGGACCGGCACCCGGCAAGGAGCGATAGCTCCCATGAAACGCTCGAGCGCGGCCCGTTCGAAGATCGACTGGGTTTGAAAGAAGCGAGCGCCGCTTGTAATCTTTTTTGCGACCTTCTGAAACATGAGGGCGAACGGCTCGGCGGCAGGATTGGCCGCGGCGCCAGGAAAAAACTTCGGCGTGCCGTCGAGCGGTTTGCCGACCATATCGACCCCCTTCATCAGCCCGGCCGTCATGTCGAGCAGTTGAACCGAGTCGAGATCGAAGACCGGGCGCGCATCGGGATGATCACCGAACCGGCCGTGATCACCTGAGAGCAACAGCAGGTTTTCGATGCCGAAGGCGGCTGCACCCAGCAGGTCGGACTGCAGCGCCATGCGGTTGCGGTCACGGCAGGTCAGCTGCAGCACCGTCTCTATACCGGACTGCTGCAGCTGGGCGGCCAGGGCCAGGGACGACAGGCGCATGTTGGCCCCCTGGTTGTCGGTCACGTTGACGGCCGTCACTCCGGAAAATGCGCGCGCTGCCGACAGGGCAGCGGCGGTGTTCGCCCCCTTCGGCGGAGCGATCTCGGCGGTTACCACGAATCGCCCTGAGTGCAGCTGTTCGGCAAGTTTGGACATGGCAGCTTTATTGCTCGCCGTTTTTCAAACGGTGGCGTCCGGGTTTGCAGCGACGGCTCCAGTTTTTCGGCGCGACCCGGTGGGCAAAGACCCCCGGCCGCTGTTGTTGCTGCAGACGTTCGTAGATCAGGCACCAAGCACATTCGATTTCGGCGTCGACTTCACATCGGCCGTCTTCCATCCCGCCGCATGGCCCATTGAGCAACCCCTTGGCGCAGGTCGTCACCGGGCAGATGCCGGCGGTTTCATTGAGAATGCAGTCGCCACACAGCGAGCACATCTCCTCGAATTGACCGAATCGCCGCACGTTGCCGAGAAACATCGAGTTCAGGCCGCCAACCACGCAC
>JBFIMV010000052.1:0-9964 GCA_041611575.1 Desulfuromonadales bacterium
CCTCGCTCGAACCGGTGGTCGAGGCGGGCTATTTCGTACCAGGTGCCGAGATAACGTTCGAGTTCGAAATCTCCCACCGGCGTCACCCCCTGCGGAGTGGCGGCACAACCGGTCAGGATGAGCGTGCCGAGCAACAGTGCCAAGGATTTCATCCGGGTTTCTCCTCAGTTGAAAACTCTGCTTAACCTGCAGCCTTATCATGATGTCCGGATTTCATTGTCCCAGATAAATCCGATTACTCAAGGCTCAGAAGATGCGCGCACACCTTTAATCGCGAGAATTTGCTGTTAAGCTTAGCTTGCATGATGGTTTTCCAAGAGGAGGAGCCATGTCGGAAGACAAGATACGCCTGGGGGTCAGCGCCTGCCTGCTCGGTGAAAAGGTGCGCTTCGATGGCGGGCACAAGCTCGACCGCTTCCTGACCGAGACGCTCGGTCGGTTCGTTGAATTCGTCCCGGTCTGCCCCGAAGTGGAGATGGGGTTGCCGACGCCGAGGGAAACCCTGCGCCTGGTGGGGGATGAAGAAGACCAACGGCTGGTCTTTTCCAAGAGCGGGGAGGACATCACCGAGAAGATGACGGCCTGGGCACAACAAAGGGTCGCCGAGCTCGAGGACGAAGGTCTCTGCGGCTTCATCTTCAAGTCGAAGTCTCCCAGCAGCGGCATGGAGCGCGTCAAGCTTTACGACCGCAACGGCGTCCCCAACAAGCAGGGGGTCGGCCTGTTTGCCCGGGCCTTTATGACGCACTTCCCCCTCCTGCCGGTCGAGGAGGACGGTCGCCTGCATGATCCCCGCCTGCGTGAGAACTTCATCGAAACCATTTTTACCCTCAAGCGCTGGCGGGAAGCCGTAGCCGTCGGACAGACCCGCGGCGTGCTGGTGAAGTTTCATACCAGGCACAAACTGCTGATACTGTCCCACAGTACGAAGATTTATCGCCAGATGGGCCGACTGGTGGCGGGCACGGAAGGAATGAACGAGACAGCGCTGTTCGACGACTACCTGGCCTTGCTGATGAAAGGGCTGCGCATGAAAACCACCGTAGCGAAACATGTGAACGTGCTGCAGCATGTGCTGGGTTATTTCAAGAAGCAGCTCAGCGCCGACGAAAAACAGGAAGTTCTCGGCGTGATCGAGCATTACAGGTCACAACAGATCCCCCTGATCGTGCCGATCACCCTGCTCAATCATTTCGTACGCAAGTATGACCAGCCCTACCTGAACCAACAGTTCTACCTTCATCCCCACCCGCTGGAACTGCAGTTGCGCAACCACGTCTGAGGGCTTCGCGGACGCGCAGTTTCAACTCCGGGAGAGGGCGAGGAAGCGGTCGATGGCCGCAGGGATTCCTGCTTCCGGCAGGTTGCCGAAGGCGAGGCGCAGGAAGGGTTCCAACCCCGGACCGAAGGCCTCGCCGGGGAGGCAGATGACGCCGGCCTCGTCCAGCAGGCGGCGGGCCGCGGCGCGGCCGGTGAGCTCCGGCCAGGGGTGTCGCACCCAGGCGAAGAAGCCGCCGCTGGCAACCCGCTCGAAGCGGTTGCCGGGCTGGTCGAAGCTGTCGCGGAACCGGTCGTGACGGCGGCGCATCATCGCCGCCCGCTCGCCGACCCAGCCGTCGAGATGCGTACAGCCGAAGGCGATGGCATGCTGGGTGATGCGCGGCTGGCAGACGACCTGCGTGTCCTGCACCTTGAGGGCGTGACGGATCAGCGGTTCGCCGGCGACCAGGGCGCCGGCCCGGTAGCCGGTCAGCGAAAACGTCTTGCCGAAGGACGCGAGGTGGATGAAGTGACCCTGCCAGTCAGCAGCCGCGAACAGGCGGTGAGGCGGCGCTCCGTCCGGCAGGAAGGCATTGTAGGTTTCGTCGAGGATCAGCGCCAGGTCGTGACGGCGTACCAGGTCGAGCATGTCGTCGAGCTGCCTCGGGCTGATCACGGCGCCGGTCGGGTTGTTCGGCGTGACGAGCAGGACGGCGCGGGTGCGCGGGGTGATGCGCGCCTCGATCTCGGCGACCGTCGGGATGCCGCCGGACTCTTCGCGGAACGGGATCCATGAAGGGACGATGCCGAGCGCCTGCAGCGCCATCGGGTGATCGAAATACGCCGGTGCGGGGACGATGACTTCGTCGCCTTTTTGGCACAGGACTGTGATCGCCAGCCAGAAGGCCTGGCTGGCGCCGACGGTCAGGCAGATTTCGCCCGGCCTGAGGGTCGTCCCATAGCGACGTCCGTACCAGTCGGCCACCGCCGCGCGCACCTCCGGCAGACCTTCATCGACACTGTAACGCGCCGTGTCAGCCTCTCCCAAACGCCCGCGCAGATGCTCAACCAGCTCCGGGGCGGGAGCATAGTCCGGGACCGCCTGACAGAGGTCGACCAGCGGGCGTTCCGCAGAAAAGACGCGACCGGCCAACCATTCCCTGACCTCGGAGATCGGCGGAAACTGGACTTTTTCGATATCGACTGAAATTTTCATATTCCCGCCTCACACCTCACACCTCACACCTCACACCTCACACCTCACACCTCGCGCTTCCCGCTTCCCGCTTCCCGCTTCGCGCTTTACGCCTGCCGAACGATCTCCACCAGCAGCTCGGCAACATGTACCATATCGTCCACCGTGACATATTCATCGTGGGTGTGGACCTTCTGCATCCCGGTGGCGAGGATGATCATCTCGATGCCGTGGGCGTTGAAGATGTTGGCGTCGCTGCCGCCTCCACCGAGCTGGACGGTGAGGTCGTGACCGAGGCGCTTCGCCGCCCGCTGCGCCAGGGCGACGACCGGGGCCTTCTCGGCGACGGCCATGCGCGGGTAGTCGGGCGTGACCTCGGCGTGAATCACCGGCCGGACGCGTTGTCCGTCGATCTCGGTCGCCATGCGATCGGCGGCCTGCTCGAAACAGGCGAGCATATGTTCGGTCTGAGCCTGCAGCTTTTGCGGGTCGTGGCTGCGCGCTTCACCTTCCAGCCGCACCGTCTGCGGCACGATGTTGCAGGCCACGCCGCCTTCGACGTGGCCGATATTGGCGGTCGTCTCGACGTCGATGCGGCCAAGGCGCATGATCGCGATCGCGTGGGCCGCGGTCTGAATCGCCGAGAGGCCGAGTTCCGGGGAGAGCCCCGCGTGCGCCGCGCGTCCGGTGATTTCGACCCTGAGGCGGTTCGCCCCGGGCGCCTTGAGCACCATCCGGTCAACCCCCTTGGTGTCGAGGGCGTAACCGCGCCGCGCGCGCACCAGGCTGAAATCGAAGTTCTTGGCGCCGACCAGGCCGATCTCCTCGGCGATGGTCACCACCACTTCGATCGGACCGTGCGGGATGCCCTGTTCGCGCACGACCTCGAGGGCTTCTATCAGCTCGGCGATGCCGGCCTTGTCGTCGGCCCCGAGGATGGTGTCGCCGGCGCTGGTAAAGACGCCGTCGCGCAGGACCGGGACGACCTGGCCGCCCGGCTCGACTGTGTCCATGTGCACGGAAAACAGCAGCGGCTCCGCATTGCCCCCTGAGGCGGGGATTGTTACGACCATGTTGCCGACTTCACCTCCGGTGGCGGCGGCTGCGTCGTCAAATTTGACCACGCCACCGAGTTTCTCGAAGCGCTCCGCCAGGTAAGCGGCGATGGCGTTCTCTTTCAGAGGCGGGCTGTTGATGGCAGCGAGGCGGGCGAACTCACCGGCGAGACGCCGTTGATCAATCATCTTGAACTCCTTGAGGACCGGGGAAAATTCCTGCCGAAATTATTAACTTATACTCCCCGGGCTTGGCAAGCAAAACCCTTGAAAAACCAACCGGCAGGGATACCCTGCGATTGTGTCATATCCGATGGAATAGACATCAGGCATCTGGACAAGGTCGGGTCGACTTTGCTAGTATCAGGAAATTTTATTTTACGGGGGGTTAACCCTTGCCCCTCCTGACAGGAAGAGACCATTGGACTTCGATTACCATCCCCCCAAACGGACCATGAACAACCAGCGGCGGACCCCTCCACGCTGGCGCATGTGGCTGTTGTTGTCGCTGTTGCTCGTCCTGTTCGCCTCGTTGTTTTTCCGGCCTTCGGTCACCAGCACCGAAGCGCACACGAGCGCACCCCAGGCGCCGTCTCCGCCACCTCTGCCGGAGATTCGCACGGAGATCATCGAGGGGACCATTGCCCCCGGCGACACGGTGACGGCCCTGCTCGGCAACCATTTTTCACCAGCCGAGATCCACAGCCTCGGCCAGCTGAGCAAACCGATCTTTCCGCTGTCGCGTCTCACCGCCGGGCAACCGTACCGGCTCAGCCTCACCGACGATGACTTCGAGCGCTTCGAATACGACATCGACCGGGACGAGCAGTTGATCATCACCCGCGACGGAGACGATTTCCAGATCGACAGGGTTCCGATCCCCTACACCACGACTGTCGAGAGAGTCCGCGGCACGATTGAATCGAGCCTGTTCGAGGCCGTGACCGGCGCCGGCGAGAGCGATGTCCTGGCCATGAACCTGGCCGACATCTTCGCCTGGGACATCGACTTCATCCTCGACATCCGCCAGGGGGATTCGTTCCATGCCCTGGTCGAAAAACGCTTCCGCGAAGGGCAGCCTGCCGGTTACGGCCGCATCCTGGCAGCGGAATTCACCAACCAGGGAATGACCTTTCAGGCCATTCTCTTCAAAGATGGGGACAAGCGGCCCGACTATTACGACTTGAAGGGGCAGAGCCTGCGCAAGGCCTTCCTCAAGGCGCCGCTCTCCTTTTCACGGATTTCCTCCGGCTTCACCATGCGCCGGTTCCATCCGATCACCAAGACCTGGAAGGCACACCCGGCCATTGACTACGCTGCGCCGACCGGCACGCCGATCATGTCCGTCGGTGACGGCACGATCATTAACAAGGGATACACGAGAGGCAACGGCAACTTCGTCAAGATCCGTCACAACGGCAGCTACGAAACGATGTACCTGCACATGAAGGGTTTCGCCAAGGGGATCGCCGTCGGCAAGCGGGTCGCCCAGGGACAAACCCTCGGTTATGTCGGCAGCACCGGCCTGGCGACCGGACCTCACCTCTGTTTCCGCATGACCAAAAACGGCGCTCCGGTCAACCCGAACAAGGTCAAGGTGGCCTCTGCCGAGCCGGTCTCGAAAAAGCACCGGGGCGATTTCGACACCCTCGCCGGGGAGATGCTTGCCCGCCTTTCGGGCCAGCCCGGGGACATGACCGCCAGCGTAAAGTCCGGAGAAGCTTCCTCAGCCAACTGATTTCAAGGACGACTCCTCATGCCTCTCAGGCTCGGCGAATTCCTCATCAATAAGAACCTCTTGTCCAAGGCCCAGCTTGAAGAGGCCCTGCAGGCACAGGTCATTTTCGGCGGCAAACTCGGCACGGTCCTGATCGAGATGGGCCTGATAACCGAAGACGCCCTTGCCGAGATCCTCTCCCAGCAGCTCTCCATCCCCTGCGCCAAACCGGGAGACCTGCAGGACATCCCGGAAAACGTGATCGCAACCATCCCCCCCGCGACTGCGGAAAAGCACAAAGTCATCCCGGTCGCACTGAATGGCCGTAAGCTGACGCTGGCCATGGCCGAACCGCACAAGCTGAAAATCGTAGATGAAATTTCTTTCAGCACCGGCTATATCATCCGACCGATCCTGGCTCTCGAGGTGCGGCTGATCTTCGCCCTGGAAAAATACTATGCCGTCAAACGTCCCATGCGGTACATCGCGCCGCCGCAGAAGGTGCGGGATGATTTGAACAAGGTTACCGTCTTTCAGACCCCGGAAGGGCCGATCGCAGTCAAGGAGACCGATGAATATCTCGGCAAGCCCGGTTCGGAGCATGTCTATCACAAGCAGGAAGAACCGGCCGCGGACGACGTTCTCGAGGAATTGAGCGACGAAGACCTGATCGAAGAGCTCGAGGACGAAGAGGTCACCCTGGCCACGACAGCCGCCGCGCTGGTTGCCGTCAATAACCGCGACGATGTGGCCGACGCCTTGATCCATTACCTCGGCGCGCACTTCGCCCGCGCGGCCCTCTTCATGGTCGTCGCCGGCCAGGTGACCGGTTGGCGGTCAGCCAGGGACGGGCAGGCGATTCCCGGTTTCGACCAGTTCCAGATCCCGCTTACCGAACCGTCGGTCCTGAAGACCGCGGTGGAGAGCAAAAGTTTTTTTCTCGGCCCCGTTTCGCAGAGCGGCGCCAACCTCGCCCTGACGACCGTACTTGGCAAACCGGCCCCGACAACGGCCATGATGCTGCCTTTGAGCATGCTGGGACGGGTGGTCGGCCTGATCTATGTCGATGACCACGCGGCCGACCTCTCCCAGAAAGTCGGCGAGCTGCAACAGCTGGCATCCAAAGCCCTGATGGCCTTCGAGCTGCTCATCCTGCACAACAAGATCCTCCGGGTCTGATCGAGCCTGCCTGCCACGGGTGTAAGCCATTTGCATCTTGTTGAGCGCGCGGCGAACAACACCTGTCTGGACCCCCGACCGAAGGTGCCTGCTTGAATTATCTCGTCCATCTCTACCTTTCCGGCTGCGACCCGGAGTACCGCCTCGGTGGCCTGATGGGGGACTTCGTCAAGGGGCAGATTCCGGCAGACGTCCCGGAAAAGGTGGCGCAGGGGCTGAGACTGCACCGGCGCATCGACACCCTCTCGCTGACGAGCGAGCATACCCGCCGCAGCAGGCAAAGACTCGGATCACGCTACGGGCACGGCCGAGGCATCATCGTCGACATCTTCTATGACCACTTCCTCGCCTCGTCCTGGCAGGATTTTTCAGGGCTCCCCCTGAAAGACTACGCGGCGGAGGTCTACCGGCTGCTTGAGGAGCGTCATGCACAATTGCCCCCCGCACTCCAGCAGGTCGCCCGACGCATGATCAGCCACAACTGGCTGGTCTCCTACAGCCACCAGGAGGTGGTCGGCAGAGCCCTGCAACGCATCGCCGACCGGTTGAGCAGGCCGCTGCCGCTGGCGGAAGGGCTCGGCGACCTGCAAAGGCACGAGGCACAATTCCGGGAAGACTTCAAAGCTTTCATGGCAGAGGCAACGGCCCTCGCAGGTGAGGAATTCGCGATTTACACCCTGACGCCTTGACCTGTTGTCGCGGCCATACTATTTTCGTCTGGCGCAATCTTTCTCCTGGCGCTACCGGACAAAAAGCTGAAAAGGACGATCCATGCAACCAATGACCCTGGGCCAGCTGGCCGAACATGTCGGTGGGACGGTTATCGGCGACCCCGGCCTCCTGATTCACGCGGCCAACACGCTCGAGAAAGCCGGCGCCGGCGAAATCAGCTTCCTGGCCAACCCGAAGTACCGCAAGCAGTTGTGTTCCACGCAAGCCGGCGCAGTCGTCGTCAAGGAAGAGGTCAATGCCTCCCGGGCGCTGCTGGTGGTCGGCGACCCCTATTATGCCTTCACGCAGATCGTCATCCTGATGTACGGCCACCGCCGTCACCGGCAGACCGGCATCAGCGCCAAGGCCTCCATCGACGCGAGCGCGACGATCGGCGCCGGCACGCACATCCACGACTTCGCCGTGGTCGCCAACGATGCGGTCATCGGTAAAAACTGCATCCTCTACCCCGGGGTGTTCGTCGGCGAGAAGGTCACCATCGGCGACGACTGCATCCTCTACCCGAATGTGGTCGTCTATGACGGCTGCAGGATTGGCAACCGCGTCATTGTACATGCCAACGCCACGCTCGCCGAGGACGGCTTCGGCTTTGCCACCCACCGCGGCAAACACCACAAGATCCCGCACATCGGCGGGGTCGTCATCGAGGACGACGTCGAGATCGGCGCCGGCGCCGCCATCGAGCGGGGTGCCTTCAGCGACACGGTCGTCGGCGAAGGGACCAAGATCGGCGACGCCGTGGTGGTCGGGCACGGTACCGTCATCGGGCCGCACTGCCTGTTCGTCCCCCAGGTCGGCATCGCCGGGTCGACGACCATAGGCCGGCATTGCGTGGCCGCCGGCCAGGTCGGCATCGGCGGCCACCTGAAAATCGGCAACCAGGTGACCATGGCCGCCCAGGCGGGGGTTTTGAGCGATCAGCCGGACAACAGCGTGGTCTTCGGCACGCCGGCGTTCAACTTCGCCGAGGCCAAGAGAGCCATGCTGAGCATTCGCAGCCTGCCGGAGCTGATGAAAAGGGTCAAAGAGCTGGAACGCCGGTTGGCCGCCAAGGACGAAGAGTAGCAGCGGCAGCTGCTCAGGCGCTGTGCGCGAGGCTTGCCAGAACGGAGCCGAAGGATTTGAGGTGATGCCGTTCCTCGACGGCCATCACTTCGAACAGGCGACGGCTGTCGGGGTCCTCGGCGTGACGCGACAGGAAAAGGTACTGATCGTAGGCGCTGAACTCAAGCGCCATGGCAAGATCGACAATCATGGCAGGCGTGCTCCGGGCCGCCCAGGCGCGCACGTCTTCAAGCTGACGCCCCCCCTCCAACCGTCCGGCGGTTTCCGCTGCAGTCAGTCCTGCCGGGAAATCGGCCGCAGCCACCTGGCCTGACAGACCCTCCCAGAGCGCCCTGAGAGTCGCCATGTGACGACTTTCGGCGTCAACCAGTTCAGCAAAGAGTTCTGCGACCTGTGGTTCGCGGATGGTCTGCGCCATGGCCTGGTAGAATTGCCGGGTCGTGTCCTCGACGTGCCAGGCGAACAGGGCCTGGTCCGTCGCCGAATCGCCGCCGAGGAAAGGCTCGGCAAACTCTTCCGGCAGGCCGATTGAGGTCCCCCACTGCCAGGCGTGCATTCCCCCCTTCAGCACGTGCACATCGCTGAACCCCTCACGGAACAGCATTTGCGCCACCGCCCGACTGAGTGTTCCCTGAGCGCAGCAGACGATCGTCAACTTGCCTTTGATCAATTCTTCCATGCGTTGCGGCAGATCCTCTGCCGGCACATGCAGCGCACCCGGCAGATGAAGTTGCGCAAACTCTTGCAGGGACCGCACATCGACCAGCTGGATATCGTCAGGATGCCGCTGCTCCAGACAGGCACGCACCCTGTCCGGCGCCCACATATCGACCTTGCCAAGCATGTCCCGAAAGCTCATGACTGCCCCCTCAACCTGCCATAATCTGGCGCACGCCGTCGGCGATGAACTGGATCGACAGCGCTGCCAGGATCACGCCGAGCAAGCGGCGCAAGATATCGTCACCGGTGCGGCCGATGACGCGCTTGATGCGGTGTGCGGAGATCAGCGCCGCGTAGGTGGCGGCGTAGATGACGATCACGGCCGATAGCAGGGAGATGCGGCCGGTCAGTTCCGGGGTCTGAGAGAAGAGCAGGATCGTTACGGTCAGGCACCCGGGCCCCGACAGCAGCGGAATCGACATGGGGAAGACCGAGATGTCGACGTCCGGGCCGCTCTCCCAGCGCCGGCCGGTCTCACCGCGCGTGACCATGTTGAACGCGGTGATGAAGAGCAGCAGGCCGCCCGAGACGCGCAGCGCCTCGATGCTGATGCCGAGTTTGCCGAGCAGCGCCTCGCCGCAGAAGGCGAAGACCAGCACGATCGCCGTCGAGATGCCGACCGAGCGCAGCGCCATGCGCCGGGCGTAGGTGCGGTCGCAGTCGGCGGTCAGACCGTGAAAGATCACGGCGGTGCCGACCGGGTCGATGATGACGAAGAAGGAGGTCAGCGCGTGCAGGAAGATGTCGGGGAACATGGCTGAGGACTCCTGGAATCAAGATGCGCCGGCAATCGGCCACTCGGTCTCATAGCCGTCCGGGAAGAAGGTTTCGCGGGTTCGATTGAAATAGCCATACTGCAGCTTCGGGAAGCGCCGCTTGTGGGTTTTCAGCATCTCCAGCATGCCGACCCCGCCGCCGGAGACTCCCAGCGAGGAGAGATACAGGGTCGGATCAAGGCTCAGGTTGCGCATCTGGATCATGTCGACACCGACCGCTTCGACCAGGTCGCCGAGCGCTTCGATCTCGTCGGGCCGGTCGCTC
>JBFIMV010000053.1:0-9894 GCA_041611575.1 Desulfuromonadales bacterium
CATGCGCTTGACGGCCGCCTTCTTGAGCATGATGGTTTCGACCACCTGGTCGCGGGGGATGCCGTGGGTCTTGGCCTGGGCATCGATCTGGTTGTCGACCAGCGGTGTGCGCACATAGGCCGGGCAGATGGCGTTGACGGTGATGCCGTGCGGCCCACCCTCGAGGGCCGTGGTCTTGGTCAGGCCCATCATGCCGTGCTTGGCGGAGATGTAGGCCGACTTGAACTCGCTGGCGCGCAGGCCGTGCACCGAGCTGATGTTGATGATGCGCCCCCAGCCCTTGGCCTTCATGTGCGGCCAGGCGTAGCGGGTCAGCAGGAACGGCGCGGTCAGCATCAGGGAGATCATGAAGTCCCACTTGTCTTCGGGGAAGTCTTCGACCGGGCTGACGTGCTGGATGCCGGCGTTGTTGACCAGGATGTCGACCGAGCCGAACTTGGCGACGGCGGTGTCGATCAGGTTGCGACAGGCGCTGCGCTCGGTCAGGTTGGCGGCGACGAACAGGGCGCCGAGCTTGTCGGCTTCTGCCTGGCCGGCGGGGTTGACGTCGGCCATGACGACCTGGTAGCCGGCCTTGGTGAGTGTGGTGCTGACGGCCAGGCCGATGCCGCTGGCAGCGCCGGTGACCACGGCGGTACGTTTCTGCATAATTCCTCCGAAATCAATCATGGTCGGCTCAGCCGACTTTCAGGTTGTCCGCCACCTTGAAGGCGCAGCCGGTGGTGGCGCGGATATCGTCGAGGTTCGAGAACGGCGAAATCTCCAGCAGGGTCAGGCCCTGTTCGGCGTCGACCGAGAAGACCCCCTTGTCGGTCACCAGCAGGTCGACCACCTGCTTACCGGTGATCGGCAGCTCGCATTCGTCGAGGATCTTGGGGGTGCCGTCCTTGGCGCAGTGTTCCATCATGACCACCACCCGCTTGACGCCCGACACCAGGTCCATGGCACCGCCCGGCCCTTTGACCATCTTGCCGGGAATCACCCAGTTGGCCAGGTCGCCGGTGCGGCTGACCTGCATGCCGCCGAGGATCGACAGGTCGATGTGGCCGCCGCGGATCATGGCGAAGGATTCGGACGAGTCGAAGAAGCTTGCGCCGGGGGTGGTGGTGATGGTCTGCTTGCCGGCGTTGATCAGGTCGGCGTCGACCTGGTCCTCGGTGGGGAAGGGGCCGATGCCGAGCAGGCCGTTCTCCGATTGCAGGGTGATGTGGATGCCTTCGGGGATGAAGTTGGCGACCAGGGTCGGCATGCCGATGCCGAGGTTGACGTAGGCGCCGTCCTCGAGCTCCTGTGAGGCACGTCTGGCCATCCATTCGCGCTGCGGGTTGAAGCCCTTGGCGGAGATGCCGGCCGACGACACGGTGCGCTGTTCGATCGGTTTCTCGTAGCCGCTGCCGAGCACCAGGATGTCGACGTAGACGCCAGGCACATGCACCTGGTGGGGATCGAGTTCGCCGATTTCGACGATCTCCTCGACCTCGGCGATGGTGACGCGCCCTGACTTGGCGCAGGCGCAGTTGAAGTTGTTGGCCGTCTTGCGCAGGATGAGGTTGCCGGCCTTGTCGGCCTTCCATGCCTTGACAATGGCCAGGTCGGCGCGGATGCTCTTTTCCAGTACGTACTCCATGTCATCGAAGGTCTTGATTTCCTTGCCCTCGGCCAGTGTCGTGCCATAGCCGGTGCGGGTGTAGAAGCCGGGGATGCCGGCGCCGCCGGCGCGCAGTTTTTCGGCAAGCGTCCCCTGCGGCGTCAGCTCCAGCTCCAGTTCGCCGCTCAGGTACTGTTTTTCGAACAGGGCGTTCTCGCCGACGTAGGAGGAGATCATCTTGCGGATCTGCCGGGTCTGCAGCAGCAGGCCGAGGCCGAAGTTGTCGACCCCCGCGTTGTTGCTGACCACGGTCAGGTCGCGCGCGCCGGAATCGCGCAGGGCGAGGATCAGTTTTTCCGGGATGCCGCACAGGCCGAAGCCGCCGGCGGCGATGGTCATGCCGTCGCGGACCTGTCCTTCAAGTGCTTTGCTGGCGTCTTGGTAAATCGGTTTCATGGTTTCTCCTTGAATGATCAGGTTGCGTTTAACAGCGCTCGAAGACGGCCGCGACCGCTTCACCGCCGCCGATGCAGAGGCTGGCGACACCGTAGCGGGCCTGGCGTTTTGTCATTTCACGAATCAGGGTGGCGGCGAGACGGCCGCCGCTGGCGCCGACCGGGTGGCCGATGGCGACCGCGCCGCCGTTGACGTTGACCTTGTCCGCATCGATGCCGAGCTGACGGATGGCGACCAGCGGTACGGCGGCAAAGGCCTCGTTGATTTCGAACAGGTCGATGTCGGCGAGCTGCAGGCCGGCCTTGGCGACGACCTTGCGGATGGCGTCGACTGGCGCCTCGGCAAAATCGTCGGGGGCGATGCTGTTGGTGCTGGCGGCGACCAGGCGGGCTTTCGGTTTCAGGCCATACTGGTCAAGGGCCGCCTGGTTGCAGATCAGGGCGAGCGCCGCGCCGTCGTTGATGGTCGAAGCGTTCCCGGCGGTGATCGAGCCGTCCTTGCGGAAGGCCGGGCGCAGCTCGGGCAGCTTGGCGATGTTGCCGCGCCCAGGCTCCTCGTCCAGGTCGAACAGGGTTTCGCCCTGGCGGGTCTTGATCGTCACCGGCGCCAGCTCGTCCTTGAAGATGCCGCTGGTCACGGCTGCCTGCGCCAGCTGGTAGGAGCGGGCGGCATAGGCGTCCTGGTCGGCGCGGCTCACGCCATGGTGGTCGACCCAGACTTCGGTGATCTCGCCCATGTGCCGGTTGCTGTAGGGGTCCTGCAGGCCGTCGTAAATCATCAGGTCGAGCATCTGGCCGTGCCCCATGCGTTGCCCGTAGCGGGCCTGGGGGAGGGCGTAAGGCGCCATCGACATGTTCTCCATGCCGCCGGCGATGACGATCGACGCGTCACCCAGGCGGATGGCGTCGCCGGCCATCATGATCGCCTTGAGGCCGCTGCCGCAGACCTTGTTGATGGTCATGGCATGGGTGGTGTCGGGGAGTCCGGCCGCCCGCATCGCCTGGCGGGCCGGGGCCTGGCCGCAGCCGCCCTGCAGGACCTGGCCGATTATGACTTCGTCGACGGCCTCGGCCGGGAGCCCCTGCCGGTCGAGGAGGAAGCGGATCACGGTCGCGGCGAGCTGTGCTGCCGGTTGGTTCGAGAGCCCCCCGCCGAACGAACCGAAGGGGGTGCGACGGGCCTCTGCAATGAATATGTCTGTCATGGCAAGCTCCGTAGGGTGATTGCAAAAGCGTGAACGAATCAACTGAGCAAGCTGTGTGCCAGATGCAAAAATCAATGAAATCAGCAAGATGCCATTATAGATCCCGGTTTTCCAGGTTGTTTTGAGTCAAAAGTAAATCACGTGTCGGGGAAAAATCAACCGGCACCGGCAGGAATTCGTGGAGAACGCCTTGTGATTCATGTGTGCGAGCTATGAGTCAACATTGAATCGAAGGGTGGGTGTAATTTCCGACTGCGTGAGACAATGTTCTGTTTTTCGCTATAATCCTTGACATGACCCGTCGGATTGGATAAAAAGTGGTAAGACCAATTAAAGGTTATACAATACCATGACAAACAACGATCAATTTTCATCAGCTCTTGCCAAGGTTGGCGGTCATGCGGTTGAGGTCAAGGATGCCGCCGCGGTGGCCGCCTATGTCCGACAGCATCTCAGAGGCCCTTTGCTTCTCCCCACGATGCCGAGCCTGGAGCGGATCGCCCTGCGCAAGGCCTTGGAAGAGGCGGGCGTGGAAGTCGTCACCCGGGACTTTCGCCAGCACGGCGCTGCCGCTGCAGGCGGCTTGACCGGCGCCAATTTCGCGATCGCCACCACGGGAACGGTGGTGCTCGAGAGCACCGACGAGGCGGTACGGATATCCAGCACCCTGCCGGAAAAGCACTTTGTCCTCCTCGACCCGGGCAAGATTGTCGCGGACGGTCAGACTGCCGTGCCGCTGCTGCGTCGATTCCATGAAACCCTGCCCAAGGCATATCTCGCCTACATCACCGGCCCGAGCCGTACGGCGGACATCGAGAGAGTTCTGACCATCGGCGTGCACGGCCCGCGCGAACTGCATGTGCTGCTGATGCCGGGCTTGTCCGACGATCCCCTTGAGCGCTAAGGGGACTGGCTCCGCAGGTGCCTGTCCCCGGTTTTCCGGTTGACGTACGTCTCCGGTTACATTTCTTATTACCTCATCCTGCAACGGTAAGAACCTATGAACAAACAGGATCGCAGTCGCCATTACCATGACCGGGTGCGCAAAGCCCTGCAGAGGCCGCGCCTGTCCGATACTCTGCACCGTTTCGCCGATGCCTATGCCCTTTCCCGGGAGGCCGCTTTTGCCGGCCAGGATTTCGAGGCGTTGCGCGGCGCCATAGCGGCCATGAAGGATGATGTCCGCGAGAATCTGCCACGCTACCAGGCGGAATTCACCGCGAAGGCCGAAGCGGCCGGAGCGAAGGTCTTCGTTGCCAGGACGGCTCTTGAGGCGAATGACTACATCTGCGCGCTCGCCAGGGAACGCGGCGTGCGCAAAGTGGTCAAGAGCAAGAGCATGGCGAGCGAGGAGACGCATCTCAACCAGGCACTCACCGCAGCGGGGGTCGAGGCGCTGGAGACCGACCTTGGCGAGTGGATCATTCAGCTGGCCGGCGAACGGCCGAGCCACATGGTCATGCCGGCGATCCACATGGTCAAGGAGGAGGTCGCCGAACTCTTCAGCGGTGTTACCGGCAAAAAGGAGCCGGCCGAGATCCCGCACCTGGTCAAGCTCGCCCGCGAACAGCTGCGCCAGGCTTATCTCGATGCCGACATGGGGATCACCGGGGCCAACGTGGCGATCGCCTAGACCGGCGGCATCGCCCTGGTGACCAACGAAGGCAATGCCCGTCTGACGTCCACCCTGCCGCGTATCCATGTCGCCCTGGTCGGCCTGGAGAAGCTGGTGCCGACCCTCGAAGACGCTGAAAAGGTGATCAACGTCCTGCCGAAGAACGCCACCGGTCAGCTGATCACCTCCTACATCACCTGGATCCGCGGCGCGGTCCCCTGCGGCGACGGCGACAAGGAGCTGCACATCGTGCTGCTCGACAACGGCCGCAGCGCCCTGGCCGAGTCGCCGCACTGCCGTGACGCTCTGCGCTGCATCAAGTGCGGCGCCTGCGCCAACGTCTGCCCGGTCTACCAGACGGTCGGCGGCCACGTCTTCGGTCATATCTACATCAGCGCCATCGGCGTCATCCTCACCGCCTTCTTCCATGGCCTCGACAACGCCTCGGAGCTGGTGCGCGCCTGCATCGGCTGCCGCGCCTGCGTGGCGGTCTGCCCGAGCAAGATTGACCTGGAAAGCATCATCCTGCACCTGCGCGAGGTCCTCGGCGAAGAAGAGGGGATCGGCGCCGGCAAGTCGCTGGTGTTCAAGCACGTCATGCGCAACCGCAAGCTGTTCCACAGCCTGCTGCGCGCCGCCAGCCTGCTGCAGAAGCCGGTGACCCGCGGCGAGCGCAGCATCCGCCACCTGCCGCTGTTCTTCTCCGGCCTGACCGAATGGCGCACCCTGCCGGCCATCGCCGACAAGCCGCTGCGCGACCAGTGGCCGGGGATCGTGCAGAAGGTCGCGAAGCCGCGCTACCGGGTCGCCTTCTATGCCGGCTGCCTCAACGACTTCGTCTACCCTGAACTGGGGCACGACCTGATCAAGGTGCTCAACCGGCTCGACGTCGAGGTCACCTTCCCCATGGCGCAGAACTGCTGCGGCGTGCCGGCCCTCTACTCCGGCGACCGCGAGACCGCCGTCGCCCTGGCCGAGCAGAACCTCGACGCGCTGCTTGCCGATGAGGTCGATTTCGTCATCACGACCTGCCCGACCTGCACCATGGCCTTGCAGCGTGACTACCTCGACCTGCTGTGCGACAACCCGGTCTGGGCGGAAAAGGCGCAGAAACTGGCCGAGAAGACCCTCGACGTCGCCCGCTTTGTCGCCGAGCAGCTGGATGGCGCGCAGGCACTGGCCGGCTCCGGTGTCTCCGGGACCGTCACCTATCACGACTCCTGCCATCTCAAGCGCGGCGCCGGTGTCTGGCGCCAGCCCCGCGAGCTGCTGACCGGCACGGGACGCACGCTGGTCGAATTGGCCCACAGTGACCGCTGCTGCGGTTTTGGCGGCTCCTACTCGTTCACCAGCCACCCGGACATCGCCCGGCGCATCCTCGGTGACAAGGTTGATGACATCGTCGCCAGCGGCGCCGACTGCGTCGCCATGGATTGTCCCGGCTGCATGATGCAGATTCGCGGCGGCATCGAGAAGCAGGAACTGCCGGTGCGCGTTCGTCACACCATCGAACTGCTGGCGGAGAGCCTCGACAAGAGCTGACCTCTGAATCACAAGCAAGTTCAGCAAATGGGGGCGACGGATGATTCCGTCGCCCCCTTGACTTTGGCGCTTTGCCAGTCTCTGCAGCATGTTCACGATGCATCGGCTATGATAATCTACAGGCAGTCGTTGCCGAACTCTTCGGGAAGGGGCCGTATAGGGATGGACGCTTACCAGGACATCATCAGTCGTGAGACGGTTTCGGTCGCCAGGCAGGACCTGCGCAAGATGCTGCGGCTGGTCCGCCTGATCGACCGCCTGGGGCGTGACGCAGCCTATCGTGACCTGGTCTATCCCATGCTGCCGGCCAGTGCGCGATTCGACCCCGGTCACGAAGCGGTCATGATGTGCTACGATTTCCACCTCACGCCCGAAGGGCCACGCCTGATCGAGGTGAACACCAATGCCGGCGGCGGGTTGTTCGCCGCCATGGCCCATAACCCGGACGCCCCCGCCTCACCGGACGTGCTGCGGCCGGCCCTCCGTGTGCGTCTGCTCGATACCTTCGCCCGTGAAATGCAGCTCTACAGCCGCGGGACAAAACAACGCCCCGCGCGGCTGGTGATCGTCGATGATGCCCCTAAGGAACAGTTCCTCTACCCGGAGATGCAGGCGTTCGTCGCGTTGTTCAACACCTGGGGTGTCCCGTCGGCCATCGTCACACCGGAGCAGTTGATGGCTTCAGCCGCTGGCGTCCGCTACGACGGGTCCCCGGTGGACATGATCTACAACCGGCATTGCGATTTCTACCTGGAGAGCGAGGCGATGGCGGGTGTGCGTGAGGCCTACCTGTCCGGTTCCGTCTGCCTGTCGCCCAACCCTCACGCCTATGGGCTGTTGGCCGACAAGCGGCGCATGGTCCTGTGGTCCGACCCTGACCTGCTGCAGGCGCTGGGGCTTCCTCCCGCTGACTGTGACCTGCTGACTGCAGTGGTGCCGAAAAGCTTTCTGCTGGAAAATGGCGATCTCGACCGCATCTGGCAGGAGCGCAAGACCTGGGTCTTCAAGCCGGTCGACAGCTTCGGCAGCCGCGGGGTGTTGCTCGGCACCAAGATCAGTCGCACGCGTTTCGACCAGCTGCCGCCGTCAACGACCCTGGTGCAGCAACTCGCTCCGCCTTCGCAGGTCGACGTTGCCGACTTCGGCCCGATGAAGGTCGACCTGCGCCTCTATGCCTATTGCTCAGAGGTTCTCGGAGTCACCGCCCGGCTCTACCGTGGCCAGGTGACGAATATGCGAACCCCCGGTGGAGGTTTCGCCCCCGTGCGACTGATTTGACCTCGGCACCTTCCAGGCCGACTGTTCCTCCCCCCTGCCTGACGCCCTTCACGTAATAGGTTGACCCCGCCCCTGCCGTGGATTAATATGTTTTCACGAAGAAAACCTTAAGCGGGCTCTGTCTCATGATCAATTTCGAGTGCCAATCGAATTTTCGCAGCAGGTTGTTCCTGTCCCTGGCCGGTTTCGGTTGTATGGGTCTGCTGCTGGCGATCTACACGATTGGTGTCAATTACCTTTCGGTTTCCGGGTACGGCGACTGGGGGGTGCCTGGTAACGAAATGGTCATCTGGCTCAGCCTGCTTGGCATCGCGGTCATGGCGACGAGCCTGGTCGGTCTGCTCTTCCGCCGGAGCCGCTGCATGTCGCTGGCGGTTCTGGCCGGAGCCACCCTGCTCGTCGTCCTGAGCCTTTTCTCCCTGAAGACCGCCGATGGCATTCGCCAGCGTGGTTTTGAACGCCTGGCACGCGAGGCTGCACCGCTGGTGGCAGCCATCCATGAGTACAGCCGGGAGCACGGTAGACCTCCGGGTTCCCTCGATGAAGTGCAGGTGAACTATCCTTCCGGCCATGTCATTAAGGGGGGGGAGCTTCCCGGGTTCGTATACCTGTCGGGCGATCAGGCCATTGAACGCTATCACAGAAACCCCTGGATATTGATGCTGAGAACCCCGACGGGACCTTTACGCTGGGACATGTTCGTTTATTATCCGCAGCAGAACTACCCTTCCCTGGGGCACGGCGGATGGTTGGAGCGTATCGGCGAGTGGGCCTATGTCCATGAATAAGGGGTGAGAAGTGGGGGGTGAGGGGTGAGGAATTAAAGACAAAGGGGACGGCTTGAAGCCGTCCCCTTTGTTCTTGTCAGCGGCGCAACTGGTAGCGGCGGACTGCGGCGTTATGGCCCGCCAGGGTCTCATTGAACTCGTGGGTGCCGTCGCCGCGTGACACGAAGTAGAGGACCTTGCTGTCCGCCGGGTTGGCGGCGGCGCGGAGTGCTGCCAGGCCCGGACTGGCAATCGGCCCCGGCGGCAAGCCGCGCATGCGGTAGGTGTTGTACGGAGTCGGTGTCTCCAGGTGTTTGCGGGTCAAATTGCCGTTGTAGTTGGCGGCGTCGTAGATGACGGTCGGGTCGGCCTGTAGCGGGATGCCGCGTTTCAGGCGATTGTGAAAGGCGGCCGAGATCAGGGGCATCTCTTCGACATTGCCGGCCTCTTTTTCGATGATCGACGCCAGGGTGATCAGCTGGTGGCGGTCGAGGCCGTGCTTCGCGGCCTGTTCGAGGAGATCCTCGGTCAGCTTCGTCTCCAGCTGGGTGAGCATCATCTTCAGTAGCGCCTCGAAGGATGTCCCGGCCCTGACCGTGTAGGTTTCCGGGAACAGGTAGCCTTCGAAAGTCTCTCCCTCGATACCGTATTGTCTCGCCAGGTCGGCGCTCAGGGTCAGCCCGTAGAATTTGTCCGCCGGGCCGATTTCGGCCTGCTCCACCCGCTTGGCGATATCTTTCAGAGTGAAGCCCTCGGGGATCGACAGGCGGAATTTGCGCACATCACCGGCGAGCAGCCTCGCCAGTATGTCATCGGGCGTGGCGGCCTGCTCGAAAAAATATTCCCCGGCATGAATGCTTTCGGTCGCTCCGCGCCAACGTCCCAGCAGGGCGAAACGCTTTGCGTCACTGACGACGCCGGCGTTGTACAAGGTTTCGGCAACGCGGCCGAAGGAACTCCCCTGGGCGACGTCAACCAGCTGCGCTTGCGTAGGGGCGACCGCCGTGGTCAGGAAACTGTAGACCTGCACACCGATCAGGAGCAGCGGTATGCCGACCAGGGTGGAGAGAATGATCAGGATATTTTTTCTTTTCGGGGTCATGCCTTGAAGCGATTTTCCGTGCCGTCGAGCAGGCGGCGGATATTGGTCCGGTGGCGCCAGACAACCAGGGCGGCGATGAACAGGGTGCCGAGAAAGATCGGCTGCGGGTGGCCGAACATCAGGATCAGCAAGGGGGCCGAAAGCGCGGCGAGAATCGAGCCGAGGGAGATGAAGCGTGACAAGCCGACGGCAACGATGAAGACGACCGCAGCGCCGAGCACCACTTTGGGTGAGAGAACCAGGAAGATGCCGAGGGCGGTGGCCACACCCTTGCCCCCCTTGAACTTGAGATAGACAGGATAACAGTGACCGACGATGGCGACGGCGCTGGCGATGCCGAGC
>JBFIMV010000054.1:0-9884 GCA_041611575.1 Desulfuromonadales bacterium
GCGGCGGCGACCTTTGGCAACGTCACCATCAGCAGGCCATGCTTCGCTTCCGCCTTGACCTTGTTGACGTCAACATCGACCGGCAGTTCGACCGTTCTCATGAATTTGCCCGCACCACGCTCGCGCCGGTGCCAGGTCCGGTCTTTGACCTCATCGATTGCACGCTCTCCAGCCAGGGTCAGGGTCCTGCCAAGCATGCTGATCTCGATCTGCTTGGGATCGACCCCCGGCACGAGCGCCTCGACGTAGACATTGTCGGCGTCTTCTCGCAGGTTCAGCCGTGGGAAGTGCCGTAGACCTAAGCCGGTTTCACCCGAACCCGAAAACAGCCGCCCATAGCCGGCATTGCGGAAAACATCATCGACTTCCCGGTGCAACTGGTCCATTTCTCTGAACAGGTTCCAATAACGCATGACTTTTTCCTCCTTTGATGTGTGTTCCTGGCAGTGCCAGTTTCGTTTTCCTGCTTCAACAATTATCAAAGGGTGTGCCAACGGAAAAAAGAGACAAAAAAATAATATTTTCAGATATTTAAGTCGCAACAAAAAAATCTAGCAGCAACTTGCGACGTCGCAGGGCAATGTCGCTTGTGACACTTAAGACACTTATGGGTGTTGCAAGTGGCTGCGCAGAACCGGGAAGTGCGGCGGGAATTTCAGGTGGGGGTGTCGTGTTCGAGTGCGTCGCGGGACAGACCGAGCTTGTCGAGATGGCGATAGAGGGTGGCCCGGTGTACGCCGAGCAGGCGGGCGGCGGCGGCGAGGTTGCCGTCGGTGGCGCGATAGGCCCTGATGATTGCCGCCTTGTCGAGTTGGGCGGGCTGCGTCGTGCGGCGCCGAGCCTGCGCGGGCAAGGGAGACGTCTCCGTCAGGAGCGGGCGGTCACTCCCGGACAGCAGCAGGCGTTCCCCCGGCAGAGGGTAGGGAAGCGCCAGGGAGACCGCCTTGTCATCCATCCGCCCCGGGCCCCAGTCTCCGGGCGAAAAATCCTGGCGTTCGCGTACCCATTCACGGAAGGATCGGGCGCCGATCACCTCGGTCTGGTTTTCGATGAAAACACGTTCCAGGACATTACGCAGCTCGCGCACGTTCCCCGGCCAGAGGTAAGCCTGCAGCAGCGTCATCGCCTCGTTGGTGAGCCGCTCGACACGGCGATGGTACTTCCTGCGGAACTGCTCGAGGAAATGCCCCACCAGCAACGGGATATCCTCGGGGCGCTGCCGCAGCGGCGGCAGATGGATGCGCAAGACCGCCAGACGATGGTAGAGGTCGGCGCGGAACCGTCCCTGCTGCACGGCGCTTTCGAGGGGGACATTGGTGGCGGCGACGACGCGCACATCAACGCTCAGGTCACGTTCACTGCCGACCCTCTCCAGCCGCCCTTCTTCCAGCACGCGCAGCAACTTGACCTGGGCGGTTTCCGGCATGTCGCCGATCTCGTCGAGAAAGATCGTGCCATGGTCAGCGCGTTCGAAGCGCCCCCGATGTGTCCGCAGCGCCCCCGTAAAGGCCCCCTTCTCGTGACCGAAGAGCTCTGACTCGAGGAGCTCCGGGGAAATCGCCGAACAGTTGACGGCAACGAACGGCGCCCTCTTCCTCGCCCCCTGCTCATGCAACGCGCGGGCGACCAGCTCCTTGCCGCTGCCGGTTTCGCCGGTTATGACCACCGCGGCGTCGGTTGCTGCATAAAGGTCGATTTTGCGAAACACGTCCTGCATGCCGGGACCGGAGCCAACCAGGCCGAAACGGCTTGCCGGGGCGGTGGTCCTCGCCTTGCCCGGCGAGGGAGCCCGGAAGAAGAAGTGAACCTGCCTCTGCCCGTCCTCTGCGCCGACGCCACCGAGCCGGAGATCCGTCAGCAGCATGCGGTCCTGCCCCCCGGGAAAAGACACGGGAATCCCGTCCAGGCTGCGCGACTCCGACGACACCTCATCGGCCAGGGAACCGAGCTCGGGACGAACATCCGCAAACAGGTCATGGACACTGCGCCCGGCGACATCAAGGTCGCCCAGCCCCGCCCAATGCGCCAGCTGCAAAGAGATGCGCCGGACCAGCCAGTCGCCAGTGGACTGACGGGCGATGACCAGGTCCGGAGCGCGCGACGGCAGCTGGTCCGCTACCGGCTCGTCCTGAACGTCCCGTATGCTTTCATCTCTGCGCATCATGATGATTCAATGTAACGAGTCCTCCCGGCCTTTGCAAGGACGTGTCAGAACGAATCTCATGCGGAGCCTCAACTCTTGGAAAAAACCTCCAAAAAATCGGCGGGAACCCGTGCAGAACGCGTGCAACCTGCTATAAATAATGGCGTGTATTGAATCCTCCTGGAGGTGGCAACCTTGAACAAGCGCAGCCAGATTCTTGATTATCCCTATACCGAAGTGCTCGACAGCAAAACACGCGAACTGATACGGGTGGCCTGCGCCGTCGCCGTCAACTGCCCCGACTGACTGGTCAAGCACTTCGCGGTCGCGAAGGAATCCGGTGCCAGCACAGAGGAGCTGCGCGAGGCAATGGCCTACGGCATCATTGCTCCTTCCGGGCGGGCTAAAAATTTCGTCAAACGCATGCTTCCGGAACTCGGGTCGGAAGAATAACCGGCAACAACCGACAAAGGACTGAAAACCCATGAAGAACCGACTTCTCGGCGAGAAAATGATCGACAAGCATATCGTCTCCAAGGAGCAAATCCGTCAGGCCATGCGCCGGCAGCGCCTGCAAGGCGGCAGGCTGGGACAAAACCTGGTGGCTCTCGGCCACATCAGGGAAGACCAACTCGACTCCTTTTTCAAACGCACGCCACCGGCCCCTGAAACTGTTGAAGAGACAGGCCTTAGCCTGGACTTCATCACCGATCTCGCCCTGAAACACATTATCGGCATGGGCGAGTTCCGCATGAGCGACCTCGCCGAGCGCATGGGACTGTCCACCACCATCCTCGACGAGGCGATCGCCCTGCTGAGGCGGGAGAAGGCCATCGAAGTCCGGAGTGCGGAGCAGTTCGTCAAGTCGTCCTTCCTGTTCGTGGCGACCGAAACCGGCAAGCGCCGCGGCAACGAGCTCCTGGAAATCTGCCGCTACGTCGGCAAGGCCCCCGTGACCCTTGAAGACTACACGGAAATGATCGAACACCAGTCGATTCGCAACATCACCGTTGACCCTGAGGTCGTCAAGGCTGCGTTTTCATCGATCGTCATCAGCGAGGAGCTGCTCGCCCGCTTCGGGCCGGCGATCGGTTCCGCGGCGCCGATGTTCCTCTTCGGGCCGCCCGGCAACGGCAAAACCACCATTGCCGAAACCATCGGTCAAGTCCTGCCGGGAGCCGTCTTCGTGCCACATGCACTGTACGTCGGAGGTCAGATCATCACGGTTTTCGATCCGGTCAATCATGTCGCCGTTGACCCGCTCCCCGGTGACGAGGCACCGGCCGACGCCATCGACCAACGCTGGACCCGGGTCCAACGCCCGGTGGTCATCACCGGCGGCGAGCTGACGCTACGCATGCTTGACCTGGAATTCAACACCATCGCCAAATCCTACGAGGCCCCGCTGCAGATGAAGGCCAACAACGGCCTGTTCATCATCGACGACTTCGGCCGTCAGCAAATGGACCCGCAGAACCTGCTGAATCGCTGGATCATCAATCTCGACCGGCAGATCGACTTCTTGTCGATGCACACCGGAATGAAGTTCGAAATCCCCTTCGACCAGCTGGTCATCTTTGCCACCAACCTCGAGCCCAAGACCCTGGTGGACGAAGCATTTCTGCGTCGCATCCGCTACAAGATCAGGATCGAGCATCCGAGCGAAAGGGAATTCAGGGAGATCTTCGAGCGTGTTTGCTACAGCAACGCCTTGTCATTCGCAGAAGAGACCTATGACCACCTGCTCGACCACTGGTACCGTCGTTGCGGCATCGCCTTCAATGCCTGCCACCCGCGCGACCTTGTCGACCATGTCGTTGACCGGGCGCGGTATCATAACGAAACACCGGTGCTTGACAGCAGGTCCATCGACCTGGCCTGCGAAAACTATTTCGTCGACACCTGACAAGGGAGCCGGTCCCGGCAATGTGATTGTGCCGCTTTGTCTGAACGCATTGTCAAAACGCTTCCCCCTCCGCACCACAGTCGTTATAATGCGCGGGCGAAAGCCTGCCGATGATAAACGACTACATTACAGAAAATGCCCGGGAAGCAATGCGTGCCGCGATCCTCGCGAGCAACGGCAACGAAGTCTTCTGTGTCGGGCAGACCGACACGCAGCAGAGGGTCGTCGCGGTGGAGATTCTCGCCCGTGGCAACCGTGATGCAGTCCCCGCCATCGTCCAGGCATGTCGCCCCGGCGACGTCATCATTCACAACCACCCGGGCGGCAGGCTTGACCCATCGACCGCAGACCTCGAGGTTGCCGGCAACCTCGGCTCGCTCGGCGTCGGCTTCTATATTGTCAACAACCAGGTCACCGATCTTTACCGTGTAGTCAACGCCTTTGCCCCGCCCGGGGAAGTGTTCCTCGACCATGGGCAGATCGCCGAACTGCTCGCCAACAACGGCAAAATCAGCCGCTGCCTCTCCGGGTACGAGGACCGCCCGGAGCAGCTGCGCATGGCCTTTGCCGTCACAGACGCCTTCAACCGGCACCACATCAGCCTGATCGAAGCCGGCACCGGCACCGGGAAAAGCCTGGCCTACCTCGTCCCGGCGATCCTCTGGGCCCTGAAGAACCGGGAGAGGATCGTCGTCTCGACCAACACCATCAACCTCCAGGAGCAATTGATCCGCAAGGACCTGCCGTTTCTGCAGCGTGCCAGCGGCCTGGACTTCCGCGTCGAACTGGTCAAGGGCCGGGGCAACTATCTCTGCCGCCGCCGGCTCGACAGCACGACGGCTGAACCAGGGCTGTTCGATGATGAGCATGCCGGCGAGATGAGCGCCCTGCGGCAGTGGGCCGGGCAGACAGCCGATGGCTCACGCGAGGACCTGTCGTTCCTGCCGCACGACTCTCTTTGGGAAGAAGTCTGCTGCGAGGCCGACCAATGCAGCCGCAGCCAGTGCCCGCACTTTGCCAGCTGCTTTTTTCACCAGGCACGTCGACGGGCGGCCCACGCCGACATCCTGGTCGTCAACCATGCTCTGCTGCTCGCCGACCTGTCCCTGCGCCAGCAGACCGACAATTACTCGGCGATGGCCGTCCTGCCGCCTTTTTCGCGTCTGATCCTCGACGAGGCGCATCACCTTGAAGAGGTTGCAACACGCTATTTCAGCACCCAGGTGACGCGCTTCGCCTTCGCCCGCTGCCTCAACCGGCTGCGTCATCCGCGCAAGCCGCATCGCGGCCTGCTGCCACGGCTGCTCGTCCAGCTGGGGCGCAGCCTGCCGGACAGCCAGGACGCTGTGTACCGCAGCCTGCACGAGCGCATCGAGTCACTGCTCAGCCAACGCCAGGAGTTGTTTGAGCGCGCCGTCACCGACCTGGAAAATGCCGGAAAAAACCTGGCGAACGCGCTGCAATCTGACATCCGCAGCGACCAGGAGATCAAGCAACGGCTCGTCCCGGAATTCCTCGAAAAATCCGCCTGGCAGGAGACCTCGGCCGAGCTGCGCAGCCTGGCGCGCACGACGGCAAGCTATGGCGAGTCCCTGCGTGAACTCCTCAAGGCGCTGCGCCGACTGCCGGAGGAGGCCGCTGACGCAACCCGCTCGCTCGGCACCGACCTGGCCGGCGTCAGCATGCGCCTCGGCGGGCTCGCCCAGGAGTTGCTGGCCTTCGTCTCCTGCGCACCGGAGCTTTGCGCCTGGTTCGAGATATCCCAGGGGCGCATCGGGCGCAGCGACGGCATCGTCACCCGGCTCTGCACCGCTCCCCTGGACGTCGCTCCCCTGTTGCGCACAACCTTGATGGAGCGCATGCAGACCGTCGTCCTCACCAGCGCGACCCTGACCGTGGGCGGCCGTTTCGATTACCTGCGACAACGCACGGGACTGGCCGGTATCGAGCCTGAACGGCTCACCGAGCTGCACCTGGCGTCACCCTTCGACTTCAGCCGCCAGGCCCTGCTCGCCGTCCCAACGGACATCCCGGAGCCGGGACGGAGCGGCTACGCCGAAGCCGTGCGTGACCTGACGGAGCAGGCCCTGATCGCTGCGGACGGTCGCAGCTTTGTCCTGTTCACCGCCTACAGCCTCTTGCGCCGCGTTCATGGCGAACTCGCCCCCCTGCTGAGCGCGCGCGGCTACCAGGTGCTGCGCCAGGGCGAGGCGACACGTCACAGCCTGCTGCAGAAATTCAGCCAGGACCCGACCAGCATCCTCTTCGCCACGGATTCATTCTGGGAAGGAGTCGATGTGCCCGGCAGGGCGCTCGAGCAGGTCATCATTGCCCGGCTCCCCTTCAAGGTTCCTACCGAACCGGTGCTCGAAGCCCGCGCCGAAGCGATCACCGCAGCGGGTGGCGACCCCTTCATGGAATACACGGTTCCCCAGGCCGTCATCCGTTTCCGCCAGGGGTTCGGCCGCCTGATCCGCCAGCGCACCGACCGCGGGGTGGTCCTCATCCTCGACAGCCGCGTGGTCAAACGCGGCTACGGGCGCACTTTTCTCAAGTCCCTGCCCGACGTACCGGTCGTTACCCTCCCGCAGAAAGACCTGATCCGCGCCATTCGCGACTTCTGGGCCGCCAACCGTTAACCGGCCGATGTCATTGACAACGGAACGCGTCCGAAGAATCGGGTATACTTATCAGAGTTCGCCGCTCTCGACGTGCCCGCAACGGCCTGACGCCGCTCTCACTTGACAGGAGACCACAACATGACAGGTGACCAGATCCTCCTCTGCCTGCTGCTCGGTGTCGTCGTGGTAATGCTGGTCACCGAGTGGGTGCCCCTCGAGGTGACGGCCCTCCTGACCATGACGTCCCTGGCGCTCACCGGCCTGGTGACGCCGCAGGAGGCCCTGGACGGCTTCAGCAACCCGGCCGTCGTCACCATCTGGGCGGTCTTCATCCTCAGCGGCGGACTTGACCGAACCGGCGTCGCCGACCACATCGGCCGCCTGATCCAGCATTGCGCCGGCCGGACGGAGATCGGCCTGATCACCGCCCTGATGCTCGGAGCGGGGGTCATGTCGGCATTCATGAACAACGTCGCCGTCGCGGCCCTCCTGCTGCCGGTCAGCATGGATCTGGCGCGCCGCAACCGCATCGCCCCCTCACGCCTCCTGCTGCCGCTGGCCTACGGTTCACTCCTCGGCGGCCTGACGACGATGATCGGCACACCGCCGAACATCCTGGTGAGCACGGCTCTGCGGGATGCCGGCCTCGAACCCTTCCGGCTGTTCGATTTCACCCCCGTCGGCGGCGTCATCCTGGTGGCGGGGACCGGCTTCATGGTCCTTGCAGGACGCTTGATGCTCCCCCGCCGCGACGTGGCCAGCGCGGCGGGCCCCCAGTCACAGGAATTGCCCGATCAGTATGAACTCCAGGAACGCACCTTTGCTCTCGTCATTCCCCCTGCCAGCCCACTGGACGGTATGACGCTCGCAGAGAGTCGCCTGGGAGCCGCCGTCGGCCTGAACGTCGTCGCCATTTACCGCCAGGGAAGGCCGGTTGTCGCACCCCACCCCTCCTTCTCCCTTGCCGGCGGCGACAGCCTGTTCGTCCAGGGAAGGCTGGAAAGCATCTGCGATATCCAGGCTGTGACCAACCTGATTTCAAAAGTGGGCCGCTACGACACCAAATGGCTCCACAAGGCCGGCTTTACTCTTGTTGAGCTCGAGATACTGCCAGGCTCCCCCCTGGCCGGGCAAACGCCCGCCGGGCTGGGGAACGCCATCAAGAACCTCGAACTGCTGGCCCTGCGCCAGGGAGAGGACGTCTGGTACGAGGGCTATGCCGAACGCACCCTGCACACGGGAGACACCCTTCTGGCTCTGGCGAAGGAAGCCTTCCAGGACGACATCTCCGAAGCTCTCGCCGAGTCCCTTGCCGTCAATCAGCCCACGGACGCAACGTTGCAGAGCCGGTACGGGCTTGACGAGCATCTCATCCGGCTCGAACTCGTCGATGATCCGGACCTCGCGGACATTGCCATGGAAGCGGAGCGCATCGAGGCGATCCTCGGGTTGAAGATTCTGACTGTCATCGACCCGCAGGAAGGGATCGTCCCCCACGAGCCGGGGATGGTCGTCAGGACCGGCAGCCAGTTTCTCGCCCTGGAAGCCTCGGGAAGCATGCAGACCATTCAGGGGTTGTCCTCGCTCAGGGTGGATGAAGAAGCCTATCCCACGGACCTGCTGGCAACCGGTCACGTCGGCCTGGCGGAGGCCGTACTGGCGCCGCGATCGGGCCTTGCCGGCAAATCCCTCCGGCAGCTGCAGTTCCGCGAACGCTTCGGCGTCGGCGTTTTGGCCATCTGGCGGGCCGGGCGGGCCTACCGCTCCAATCTGCGCGACATGCCGCTCGAGTTCGGTGACGCCCTGCTCCTCTTCGGCCCTCTCGACCGTATCCAGGCTCTCGGCGGCAACCCGGACATCATCATCCTCAGCCGTGCGGCGCAACAGCCGCGCCGCACGGAGAAGGCCCTCCTCTCGGGTCTCATCATGGCCGCCACCCTGCTGCCGGTCCTGTTCGGTATCGTGCCGATCCACCTGGCGGTGGTCGTCGGGGCTGCCTGCATGGTCATGGCGAAATGCCTCTCCATGGAAGAGGCCTACCGTTCAATCGAATGGCGCGCCGTCTTCCTCATCGCCGGACTTCTCCCGCTCGGTGTGGCCCTGGAACGCAGCGGCATGGCCACGATGATCGCCAACCAGGTCGTCGCGCTGACAGCCGGCCACCACCCCCTCGCCCTGCTGGTCGGGCTGGTTCTGCTTACCTTCCTGGCGACCTGCATCATTCCGACCGCCGCCCTGGTGCTGCTCATGGCGCCGATCGCCCTCAACACGGCAGCGGCTGCAAATCTTTCCCCCCACGCCCTGCTGATGGCGATCAGCATGGCCGCCTCGGCAAGCTTCCTCACGCCGATCGCCCACCCGGCAAATATCCTGGTCATGGGCCCGGGCGGTTATCGCTTCCGCGACTACATCATCATCGGCCTCCCCCTGACCCTGGTGGTGTTTGTCATCATTGTCGTACTGGTGCCGTTTTTCTGGCCGATGACGCCCTCTTGAGCGTCGAAATGATTGACTTTGCAAGACAGTCGTGATAACAGACTGCAAACTGTATGCAGCAAGGGACGGACATGAACGTAATCGACCACAAGATGATCGCATCCGGGGCAGCGCGAGCTAACAGCGCGGCCGCCGCGGCGGTCGCATGCGGTTGGTGTGTCCATTGCCTCCAGAGTTGACAAGCCGTTCTGCTTGAACTTAAGGCCATGGGCATAGCTCATGGCCTTTTTACTTATGACGGGAAGGAATCGGAACCATGCGTAACAACATCGTCCACATCGGCGCCGGCGAATTGACCTATGAAATCCGGGCCATTGTCGAGATTGCCGACAAGCTCAAGTCGCTTGGCATCAAGACCAACATGGAGAACATCGGCGACCCGATAGCCAAGGGCGAAAAGATTCCTGACTGGATGAAGCAGATCGTCTCCGACCTGGTCATGAAGGACTGCACCTACGGTTATTGCGCTACCAAGGGGGTACCGGAAACCCGCCAGTTCATCGCCGAGATGACCAATCGCCGCGGCAAAACCCAGGTCACGGCCGACGACATCATCTTCTTCAACGGCCTGGGCGATGCCATCCAGAAGGTTTACGGCCTGTTGCGGCGCGAAGCCCGCGTCATCGGCCCGACCCCGACCTACTCGACCCACTCCTCCGGCGAAGCGTCGCATGCCGGGCAAAGGCCGGTCTGCTATCGTCTCGACCCGGACAACAAC
>JBFIMV010000055.1:0-9862 GCA_041611575.1 Desulfuromonadales bacterium
CCTTTCGCTTTGGCCAAACCTCTCGCCTGGGCAGCAGTCATGGTGCCAGCGAAGCCCGGGATGATCTGAAATTCATCTTTGAGCTTGAAGGGCCCAATGGCCTGCCGGGCGTTCTCAGCATTGCCTGGACCTGAATATAAGACGACCACATCGACAAGGTCATTCGGTTGTGCCTTGGCAAGCTTGGCCTGCAGAGCGTCGGAGAGACCGTCACCGTCGCGGTCGGCATGCGCCGGAGGAGGGCCAGCAGGAATTTCGGCAGGGTGGGCCGTGCTACCACCTGGATCATGGGACACGTTGGTTGCCGCGAAGGTCGTACCCGACAGGGCGAGCAGCCACAGGAATGCTGCTACGAATAGTCCCGTCCAGAGCTTATCCATGTTTGCATGCATTAGAGCCTCCCTTAATCGGTTGGTCTGATGGAATGGTGACCACCAAACAATGAAAAGGCCGAGCTAACCGTAAGGATCACACTCCTTTGGCAGCTCGGCCATCTCTTCGCCCAGTTGTCGTGGTTAAGACCCGGCGCTTTCCGTCCCCTCCTCACGAAGGGTTTGGCTTTGTCGATACGTTGATTTCACTTTAATTGGTTATCACATCCAGTGAGGCTGTCAAGCGCTGGCCGCGCATTCTTAACATTCTGAATTATGGACGAAATTTGCGGTCGTTACTTCCAACTAAAACCTGGCGGTTTCAATATGCTTCAACATGTCAGGATGACAATCAAGTGAGACCTGTTCAATGCCTCATGACAAAAAATACGGGAGCCGGCTTGCAAGCCGGCTCCCGTCCGTTCCGCTGGTGCCCGGGGCGGGACTCGAACCCGCACGACCGTAAGGTCAGGGGATTTTAAGTCCCCAATGTCTACCAGTTCCATCACCCGGGCAGTTTGTGTAAAACTCGGCTATTATTAATGCACTTCTCTTTTCGCTGTCAACCGGAGGTTTTCCATGCAGGAGGCACTCAGCTGTCCGCATTGCGGTCGCCAGGTCACGCGCTACCGCAATCCATTTCCAACCGTCGACATCATAATTCGCATCGATGACGCCATCGTCCTGATCGAACGGCGCAACCCGCCTGCCGGCTGGGCCCTGCCGGGAGGATTCGTCGACTACGGCGAATCCCTCGAAGCGGCGGCAATCCGTGAGGCCCGGGAGGAAACCGGACTGAGCCTGCAAGGGCTGCAACAGTTCCGCGCCTACTCCCGCCCGGAACGTGACCCCCGCCAGCACAACATCTCGATGGTCTTCACGGCCACAGGACTGGGGGCTCTGCAGGCAGGGGATGACGCGATCGGCGCAAGGCTCTTTCCCCTTGACGCTCTTCCCTCGCCCCTCTGCTTCGACCACGCCGAGATTCTCTCGGACTACCTGGCAACGGACACGCAAACATGATCAGGCTTGAGGCCCTTGGAAGAAATTGAATTCCGGGATCCTCTCCAGCAGGCCGTGTTTGTGGCACAAGGTGAAATAGAGGAGCAGACCTTCGAGATGACCGGCAGTCAGGTCGTATGACATCCCCCGCCAATAGCGCTCGAGATGTTCCGCAGCAAACGTTGTTGTCAAGGCATAATCGCAGGCCAGAAGTGGCAGGTCGGCAAAGGCCCGTTCGCGGGCGCCGGTCAACTGGCTGGCCAGTTGTGCCACGGCCTCGGGGTGTTTGCGCGCAGCCTCACGGCGCAGGATCCACAGGGCAAAGACAAACGGCAGCCCGGTAAAATGGTACCAGAGGTCGCCGAGATCGGTGACCCGGTAACCTGACGGGAGATTTTGCGCTGCGAGGAGGGCCCGGTCGCCGATCAGCAGGACGTTGGCGCCCCGGGCAAATGCGCCTTCGATGCTCCCCGACGGCACGGTGCAGCGAATGTCGGCAATACCGCAGAATTCGGCCAGCAGGATTTTCAGCAGATTGATCGAGGTTGCCGATTCACCGGTGATGGCGATCTCCTGTCCGGCGAGCTCCGCAAGCGGCCCCGGGGTGAACAGCAGGACGCTGTGCACCGGTCCCAGGCTGCTGATCGAATGTCCCGGGAGCAGGAGGTAATCGTCGGCATGCAGGCCGTATTCAAAGGAGGAGGACGGACATGCGTCAATCGCCCCCTGCGACAGCAGGGCATTCAATTCGGAAGGGACACCGGAGACGATCTCTCCGGAGAAACCCTCCTCCCGCAGATAGTGGAAATAGGGGACGACATTCAGATAGGCGATCCGCCCGATACGCAAAGTCATGGATCACCAGAGAGCTTGTGACATAAACGTGGCGGCAGGTTGGTCACATCAATGGAATTTCACGCGGAAAACGTCACGCGCCTTGATCTGGAAGGCGCCGTATCCGGTCGAACCGTAGAACTGGGCCCTTGAACGAACCGCCAGGGTCATGTCCGTACCGGATTTGAGCTTGACATCGACCATGACGTCATTGCCTTTGACCTCGCCGAAGGTCGCGCTGTCGATGTGTTGGAAAGGGATGGTCAGCTTCCCCTGACCGCGCCAGGCATCGAGAAACGTCTGCCCGTCCATGGAGAACTGGTTGAGACTGGTCTTGGTGCCGCTGCGATCGGTCACCTCGGCCTGGATGCGTGCCTCCGTTTCGGGGACAGTCCCCTCCGGGTAACCACCCAGCCCGCCCATACCCAGGCAGATCGGCGCCACCAGGGCGATCAGAATCATCATCAATAGTCGCTGCATACCCACCTCCAGAGCAATGAACCCGACGCGCGGCATGTTAACACGCCCCAAGGGTCGGTTCAATGATCAAACATCGGAAAAACTTCGGACCAATAATCATCAAGAAGGTCAATAAAGATCAACGCAAAGACGCCAAGGAACAGGAAAGACGCAAAGAAAATGCTGCCATACATTGATTAACGGCTCTAGAACAACAAGAAGGTTGTGACAAAAACCCGAGACAACCTCACGCGGAAGCGCCAAGGCGCGAAGGAATTCGCCCCCGTTCGATGTTATATTCTTGCTTTCTCTTTGCGACTTGCCCTTTTTCTCTGCGTCTTTGCGTTAATAAGTTTCGATCCTTGTTTCCGGGAATATGACCGAAACTATCAACGTTTCATGGTCCAGGACGGATTGCCGAACCGCTCACGATACAGAATTCCAGCGCGGCGCTCCTCGGCTTCGGTCGGGACCGAGTGCTGCCATTCAATTTGCATCCGCTCGGCGAAGACTGCCGTCAGACGCTGCTCCACCGCGTCGATGGACAGCGGCACATCGCACCAGCGGTTCAGCCAGCCGATGTTCTCCGACTGGGCCGTCGACTCCAGCGGGGCCATTCTCAGCGCCTTCCGCAGCAAATCGACATTCATTTCCAGCGGCAACGACCCGTGCTGCAGAAACGCCTGACCGTGGCGTTTCTGGGCGCTTCCGGCGACCTTGCAGCCGCCGATCACGAGTTCGTACTGCGACGGCGCCGAAAAGCAGAGCGCCTTGACCGGATTCCTGTGCCCGCCCTTCGGCCGCCCGGGGACAAGCTGCGCAGGCAATCCGAGTTGCCGCAGCGTCTCCCCGAGAATTTCGGCGATCACCCGGTAGCAATCGAGCACGGAATTGCCGAAGTGCCGGCTGTTGAGGGGGGCGATGACCGCATAGGTCACCTCATGATCGTGCAGCACGGCCCGGCCACCGGTTGAACGCCGCACCACGTCAAGCCCGGCCTCGCGGCAGACGTCCAGGTCGAGGTCGCTCACCACGGACTGGGCATAACCGATCGTCACGGTCGCCGGACGCCAGCGGTAAAAGCGCAGGACGGGTGGCGAATAGTCGCAGGCCACCGCCTCCAGCAACGACTCGTCGAGCGCCATGTTCTGTGCGCCCGACTGGTACCCCGAGTGAATCAATCGCCAGACGTGTTCTTGCATATCAAGAAGAAAGGCCAGGATAACCTGGCCCTTCCTTTCTAGATTTTGAGCCGCTCAAGAAAGCCGGTATCGATGTTGTTCTCGATAAAGTCCTTGTTGTTCATGATCCGCTGATGGAACGGGATGGTCGTCTTGATACCGCCAATGATGAACTCGTCGAGAGAGCGGTTCATACGCGCGATCGCTTCCTCGCGGGTGTCGGCATGCACGATCAGCTTGGCGATCATCGAATCGTAATGCGGCAGCACGACGTATTGGTCGTAGACGGCGCTGTCGATGCGCACGCCGAGACCTCCCGGTGTATGGTAACCATCGATCTTGCCCGGGCACGGGGAAAACTTGACGGGGTCTTCCGCGTTGATCCGGCACTCGATGGCATGTCCGCTGATCTTGATATCCTTCTGCTTGTAGCGCAGCGGCTCACCATAGGCGATGCGAATCTGCTCCTTGATGATGTCGACACCGGTGATCATTTCGGTGACCGGGTGTTCGACCTGGACACGGGTGTTCATCTCCATGAAGTAGAAGTTCCCCTGCTTGTCGAGCAGGAACTCCATGGTCCCGGCGCTGCTGTAGCCGATCGATTTGGCCGCTGCCACCGCGCACTCGCAGAGCTTCTTGCGCTGGGCGGGGGTGAGGACCGGACAGGGGGCCTCCTCGATCAGCTTCTGATGACGGCGCTGAACTGAGCAGTCGCGTTCGCCGAGGTGGATCATGTTGCCGTGCTTGTCACCCAGCAGCTGTACCTCGACGTGACGCGGGTTCTCGCAGAATTTCTCGATGTAGACATCGGAATTGCTGAACGACGCCTGGGCTTCGGCCCGGGCCATCGCATAGAGGTTCGGCAGCGAGGCCGGAGAATGCACGACCTTCATCCCCTTGCCGCCGCCGCCCGCGGTCGCCTTGATGATCACCGGGAAGCCGATCTCGGCGGCGATACGCTGCGCCTCGTCGACGGTCGCGACATTGTCCTTGGTTCCCGGCAGAATCGGCACACCCGCCTTGGTGACCGATTGACGGCCGGCGATCTTGTCGCCCATCACGCGGATGTTTTCGGGAGACGGCCCGATGAAGGTTAGCCCGCAGTTCTGGCAGATTTCAGCAAACTCGGCGTTCTCGGCGAGGAAGCCATAGCCGGGGTGGATCGCCTCGGCATCGGTGACTTCAGCCGCGCTAATGATCGCCCGCATGTTCAGGTAGCTGGCGCTGCTCTTGGCGCTGCCGATGCAGATGCTTTCATCTGCAATTTTGGTGTGCAGGGCGTCGGCGTCGACATCCGAATGCACGGCAACGGTGAGGATGCCGAGTTCCTTGCAGGCCCGGATGATGCGCAGGGCGATCTCGCCACGGTTGGCGATCAGGATTTTGCGAAACATGGGTGCCTCCTTCCCGCCTAGAGGCGTTCCACCTTGAACAGAGGTTCGCCGAACTCGACCGGTGACGCGTCTTCTTTAATAACTTCGACTATCCTGCACTTGAACTCGGCCTCGATCTCGTTGAAAAGCTTCATGGCCTCGACCAGGCAGACCGTCTGACCGGCTTCCACCACCGAACCGACTTCGACGAAATTCTCCGACTCGGGGCTCGGCTTGCGGTAGAAGCTGCCGACGATCGGCGACGTGATGGTTTCATACTTGTCGTCGACAACGGCCGCTGCCGCTGCGGGAGCCGGTGCTGCCGCAACAGGGGCGGCGCTCGGCGCGGCAACCGCTGCCGGAGCCGCGGCCTGAACGTAAGGAGCCGACATCTGGACATATTCCTTCTCCGGGCCACGCCGGATGTGAATCCGCTCCACTTCGGTCTCCATCTCGAATTCGGTGATATCCGTATCGGTGATCATCTTGACCAGCGCCTTCAGATCCTTGATCTCCATAAAACTCCTCCTTGGTTCATCGGCGCTGGACCACCAGGCCGGTTTTGTGTTGCGTCAGTTTATCAGACAGTCGGCAAATGTTTTGGATATTTTCGTCAGGACCCGGCAACCCTCTGCGGTCACCAGGACCATGTCCTCGATGCGAACGCCACCCACCTCAGGAACGTAGATGCCCGGCTCGATGGTGAAGACCATGCCGCTCTCGGCAGACAGCTTGCTGCGTGGAGAAACGGTCGGGGGCTCGTGAACCTCCAGCCCTACCCCGTGTCCCAGGCCGTGACCGAAGAATGCACCGAACCCGGCCTCATTAATGCAGTCGCGGGCCACCCGGTCGAGATCGACCAGAGGGATGCCGGGCCTCACCGCCGCCAGGGCCAGGTCATGCGCCCGGAGGACCACGTCATGCATCCTGCGCAGCTGTTCAGGGACGTCGCCCAGGGCCAGGGTGACTGTCTCATCGGAATGGTATCCTGCGCGGCGGCAGCCGAAATCAACCGTCACCAGTTCGCCGCGCTGCAACACACGTTCACTGGCAATTCCATGCGGCATGGCGCCGCGCGGCCCCGAAGCGACGATGATATCGAAGGCCTTCTCGTCAGCCCCCCGTCTCTTGAGGGCGAACTCCAGTGCGAGGGAAACCTCCCTCTCCGCGACACCCGGCTTGATTGACCCTCGAATTTCGGCGAACGCAGCGGCATTCAGTGCGGCAGCCGCTTCGATGGCGGCAATCTCCTCCGTCGTCTTGTGCAGCCGCAAGGACTGCAGCTCGTCCTTCAGAGGGGACCACTGCCAGACGTCTTCACCGAGGTTCTGCAGATCCGTCACCGCGCTGTAAGCCAGTTCGGCCTCGAAACCGATGCACGTCGCCTCACATTCCCTCAGTTCCGCGACGATGCCATCCGCCTTGACTTTATACTCTGCAACGCGATCTGCCGCAACCTGTTCACGCGCCTGGGTCGTATAGCGCGAATCCGTCAGAAAGACCGATGCGTGGCGATGCAGGACCAGCGCACCATCCGATCCCGTGAACCCGCAGAGATACCGCAGGTTCTCAGGGCGCTGAAGGACCAGAGCGTCCACTCCGGCCGCCGTCATGAGGTCCACGGCCTTTTGCCTGCGAGATGAGTCTATCATGGCTCGGATGGAAGATCAGCGCAAACGATGAACGAGAGCCCTCAGGGCCAGATGGTACCCCAGAGCCCCGAACCCAGAGATCTGACCGACGGCAACCCCGGCGACATAGGAGTGCTGGCGGAACGCTTCGCGGGCATGGATATTGGAAAGATGTACTTCGATGACGGGCAGAGGGACAGAGGCGATCGCGTCACGCAGGGCCACACTCGTATGCGTCAAACCGCCGGGATTGATGATGATGCCCGAGACCCCCCCGGCGGCAGCGGCATGAATGCGGTCGATCAGGACGCCTTCGTGGTTGGATTGGGCTGTCTCGACAGTGGCACCCAATTCACCGGCCAACTCTCCCAGGGAGGTGTTGATGTCATCGAGCGTCTGACGACCGTAGACCTCCGGTTCCCTCTGGCCGAGCAGGTTCAGGTTTGGCCCGTGCAACACGAGAAGACGCAGAGTCATTTAGCTCAAGGCCTCGATCAGGTTGATCCTCTCACGGGTCATCAGGTAGCGCCCTTTGCCGAAGTTACCATCACGGGCAAGAATGAACGCGACGAAATACTCCTCGTTGAGCAGGCGGATGACAATGATGAAACGGTCGGTGCGTATCGAGATCTCTTCCATTTCGCCAAGACTCAGGATATCCGCAGTCTTGCGAATTTCCTTGAGAACATTCGAATACTCGTCCACGACCATCTGCAAATCCACCTGCTCATCCGGGCGGAAGAACTGGTCGATGGCAATACCGTCATATCCCATGAGAACGGCGCCGATGCCACCGTTCGTTTCTTCAACAATTCGCTGCAGAATGTCGCTAAACATTGGCTCTCCCCTGTCTGATAACATTCAACCAGCGCTCCAGAACCGCCAACGGTGACTGTTTCTTCACCTCCAGAGGCTCTTCGGGCGCGTGGCCGGCATCTTGCGGGATGTCTGCCGGAGCAGCCATATGCGCTTCGGCGGCAACGACGGGCGCAACCAGGTCGGCGACGTCATCGGCTATGGCGGAGCGTTCCGGCGCACCCTGGAGCTGTGAAATGCGCTCAATGGCCACCGCATTGTCCGGATGCAGTCGCAGGATCTCACGGTAAACTTTCAGGGCCTTGTCCGTCAGCCCCTGCTTGACGTATATCTCCGCCAGGGTCGCTGTCGGAATGGTTACGCCCTCGACATCCCGGGTCTCGGCATCATCCGCGGGCGGTTCATCGAATAACGCTGCGGGTGCAGGGACTTCCTCAGGGGCGGGAATCTCGACATGCTTGAGCTCGGCCCAGGGGCGCGGGAGATCAAGCGCAGTCAGCATATCGGCAATTTTCTCGTCGTCGGGATGAAAACCCCGGGCCTCGCAGAGGATCTTGCGCGCCTGGTCACGCTCACCCCGAACCAGATGCAGCCGGGCAAGGCCGACCAGTGCCGACTGGCTCTGCCGATCAATGCTCAGAGCCCTGGCATAGGCGCTCATGGCCTCATCAATCCGGCCCATCTGGCCAAGGATACGTCCCATGGTTGCAAAGCCGGGGCTGAAATGCGGCAGCCGGCCGGTACCGATCCTGGCAACCTCCAGGGCATCATCCAACAGGCCCGTCTGCCGATAGGCTTCTGCAAGAGGGACAAATGCAGTGGAACCCGGATCCCTGGAAACGATCTGCAGGTAACTGCCGATCCTGCCGATCAGGCTTGATCCTGTTTTCACCTGAGCCATCATTGCATGTCCGATTTTCGGGTTAACAGTTCACCCAGCAGGCTTTCGAGGTTGTCGAGCCGGTGGAGGCGCGCCGATCCTATGCCGTGATTGAGAACGACCCTGATACCGCCATCCTTGACTTTCTTGTCGCGGCGCATGATTTCAAGGTATTCGGCGACCGTGAAATCGGGTGGCGTCACCGGCAAGCCGAACTGGTCAAGCAGCTCACGAATACGCGAGACCTCTTCAGTCGCGCAGTAACCCAACTTGTTCGAGATACTGGCTGCCATGACCATACCGATGGCCACGGCTTCACCATGCTTGATGACACCGTATCCGGACAGGGTTTCCACCGCATGCCCGAAGGTATGGCCAAGGTTGAGAAGAGCCCTTAAGCCCTGTTCTTTCTCGTCATTTTCTACAACATTCGCCTTTATTTGGCAAGACATCATTACGGCACGGGTCAATGCCTCCGGCGATCTGTCCTTCAACTCCGCCCGATGTTCTTCAAGCCAAAGGAAGAAATCCGCGTCATGGATGATGCCGTACTTCACGACTTCAGCCAGCCCCGAAGCGTACTCCCGTTCCGGCAGAGTCGACAGCACCGACACATCGATGTGCACATGGGCCGGCTGATAGAAGGCACCGACCAGGTTCTTCCCCTCGGGCAGGTTGACCCCGGTCTTGCCGCCGACAGAGCTGTCGACCTGGGCGAGCAAGGTCGTCGGCACCTGCACGAAAGGGATGCCGCGCAGGTAGGTCGCCGCGGCGAACCCCGTCATGTCGCCGATGACTCCGCCGCCCAGGGCGATCAGACCGCAGTAGCGATCAAAATGCCTGTCGATCAGGACCTTGTAGATGTTCTCCAGCGTGTCGAGCGTCTTGTATTCTTCTCCATCGGGGAGGCGGACCACGCTCACCTGACGACCGGATACGGCCAGTGCCTCGACCAGCTGTTCCGCATAGAGGTCGCCGACCAGGGGATTGGTGATGATCGCGACCTTGCTCGGGAAGTTGACCTCATCGAGTGCGGCGCCGATATTCGGCAGGATCCTCTCGCCGATCCAGATCGGGTAGCTGCGTTCACCGAGCCCGACGATTACCTGGTTCATGCTTCGACCTCATCATTACGCAAACAGGCGACGATCCTCTCGGCAACCTGCATGGCCGTCAAACCGTCCGTATCGATCGTCAAGTCGGCATCCTGGTAGAAAGGCTGGCGGCTGAGCCAGAGTTGCCGTAACGTCTCAAGGTTCCTTTGCTGATTGACCAGGGGCCTCTCGGTGTTCCCTTCGAGACGCTCAACAAG
>JBFIMV010000056.1:0-9806 GCA_041611575.1 Desulfuromonadales bacterium
AGGCCGAGACCTTCAGCCGCCAGCTGCGCGGCGAGGGCGACGAGACCATGGCCGTGATGGACGAGGACTACGTGGAAGCCCTGCAGTGCGGCCTGCCGCCCGCCGGCGGGCTGGGCATCGGCATCGACCGGCTGGTCATGCTGCTGACCAACTCCCTGTCGATTCGTGACGTCATCCTCTTTCCGCAGATGCGGCCGGAAGCGAAGTGAGAGGCCGGAGACGCGAAGTGATAACAACTATTCGTTCTAGAATTTCATTAAAGTTTATGTCGCGCCTCGCACCTCGCGCCTCGCGCCTCCGGGTGTTATGAACTACGAACTATTCGTCAGCCTGCGCTACCTCAGGGCCAAGCGCAAACAGACCTTCATCTCGGTGATCTCGTTCATTTCCATTGCCGGGATCACCCTCGGGGTGGCGGCACTGATCGTCGTCCTGGCGGTCATGACCGGCTTCCACGATGGCGTGCGGCAGCAGATCCTCGGCAACATCCCCCATGTGATGGTGCAGAAACACGGAGAAGACCTGGCCGATCCCGCCTCGGTCGTCAGCCGCGCCAGGCAGCTGCCGCATGTCGTCAATGCCACTGCCTTCGTCAGCAAGGAGGCGATGCTCCTCTCGCGGCGCAACGTCGCTGCAGTCAACGTCAAAGGCATAGAACCGGACAACAAGATTTTCCAGCAGAGCTTTCTGACCGAGCGCGGCGAAGAGGTCGCGTCGCTGCTGTACGATGCGGATGCGACACCTCCGGGGATCCTGATCGGTCTGGACACCGCCACCTCGCTCGGCATCGCCGTGGGTGACTCGATCAACGTCATCCCGCCGATGTTCACCATCACGCCCTTCGGCATGATCCCCAAGATGAAGCCATTCAAGGTCGTTGGGATATTCAAGCAGCGTGGCGGATTCATCGATGCTTACTTCGCCTATATCGACATCGCCCAGGCCCAGCGGTTCTTCGACCTCGGTGCCCAGGTCAGCGGCGTGGAGATCGAAGTCGATAATTTCGACCAGGCGGTTCCGGTTGCCGGAAAACTGCGCCAGGACTATCCTTTTCCCCACGTCGTCCGTTCCTGGGAGGAGATGTTCGGCTCCTTCCTCGCGGCCCTCAAACTGGAAAAGCTCGGCCTGTTCATCGTCCTGGGAATCATCGTCCTGGTCGCGGCCTTCAATATCGCCACCACCCTGATCATGGTCGTGATGGAGAAACACCGCGATATCGCCATCCTGCGCTCCATGGGGGCGACGGCGCGCAGCATCATGCAGATATTCATCTTTGAGGGGTTGATCATCGGCACGCTCGGCACGCTGCTCGGCACCGGGCTCGGTCTGGCGATCGCCAAAAATGCCGATCCGATCATCAAGGGGCTGGAGAATCTCCTCAGGGTCAAGATCTTTGACCAGAGCGTCTACGGCATGGACCATTTTCCCTCCGTGGTCAACTCCGAAGATGTGATTGCCGTGGTCATCGTCTCCATGACGATATCGCTGGTGGCCACGATCTACCCGGCCTGGCGCGCGGCGAAGATGGACCCGGCGGAGGCGCTGCGCTATGAATAGTCACACGGAGAGAAATACCCGGCTCTTTCGATCGGCCCTTACCGGCGCATTAGGCACCTTTATCTCGCACCTCGCGCCTCGCACCTCGCACCTCGCGCCTTGCGCCTCGCGCCTCGCGCCTCGCACCTCGCACCTCGAGTCTTATTCATGATCCAGACACGTCAACTGACCAAAAGCTTCATGACCGATCGTGGGACCGTGGGAGTTCTCAAGCAGGTCGATCTCGAAATCACTGCCGGTGAGCGGATCGCCGTGGTCGGCCCCTCCGGTGCCGGCAAGACGACCTTCATGCACCTGCTCGGCGGACTCGACCGGCCGTCGGCCGGCTCGGTCCTGTTCGAGGGGCGGGATATCTTCGCTTTTACCGCCGAGGAGCTTGACGCATTCCGCAACCGCTCGATCGGCTTCGTCTTCCAGTTCCACCAGCTGCTGCCTGAATTCTCGGCGCTTGAAAATGTCATGATGCCGGCGCTGATCGGCCGGGCGACCGCCAGCGCCGCGCGGTCAAGGGCCGGGGAGATGCTTGCGGCCGTCGGCCTTGAGCACCGGCTCACTCACAAGCCGGGGCAACTGTCCGGCGGCGAGCAACAGCGGGTTGCGATCGCCCGCTCCCTGGTCATGACTCCGAAGCTGCTTCTGGCCGATGAGCCGACCGGCAATCTCGACAGCGTGACCTCCGACGGCATTCTCGCCCTGCTCGACCGGTTGCACGAAGAATACCGGTTGACCATTGTCGTCGTGACCCACAGTGAGAAGGTGGCCACGCACATGGACCGGGTGGTGCGCATGCACGACGGCCGCCTGGTCACCTGATGGGACCACTCCTCTGGAGGTTATCTCCAGTTTGGGGTTTACGTCAGGCGGACGATTCAATATAATGGCGCAATTTTGCAAACCTTAACCAGTTCGGGGTGGTGCTGATATGTTCAAGAGGGCTGTTTCTCTGCTGTTGTGTCTGTCGCTGGCGTTCCCCGTCTGGGCGGCGCAGGATGTATTTCTCTCCGATATCGTCATCGAGGGGAACCGGCGCGTCAAGTCCATCGACATCCTCAACGCCATTAAGCTCAGACCGGGACAATCTGCCAGCCCGGCGGAGATTGATGCCGCCATTGAAGACGTGTACCGCATGGGACGTTTCTCCGACATTTCGGCGGAAATGGCCGATCGCGACGGCGTCAAGGTGCTGGTCTTCAAGCTGCAGGAGCGGCCGCTCGTGCGCAACGTCCGTTTCGAGGGGAATGAAGAGATCAAGACCGAAAAGCTGCGTGAAGTCATCACGGTGCGCATCCCCGACATTTACGATCCCTTCGAGGTGGCCAAGAGCGTCGAAATGATCAAGGCCGAGTACGTCAAGGAAGGCTACTACGCAGCCCAGATCACGGCCGACAGCCACGTCAACCCCGAGAACGAAACCCTCGTGACCTTCCGCATCAAGGAAGGCCAGATCGTGCGCATCAAGGACATCCGCTTCGACGGCAACACGATCTTTGATGACGGTGAGCTCCAGAAAGCCATGGACACCAGGGAAAAATGGATGTTCTCCTGGCTGACCGGGCGCGGCAACTACGATGAAATGCTGCTGAAGCAGGACCTCGAGCGGATCGCCGACCTCTATTTCAACCGGGGGCACATCCGGGTCAAGGTGCGTGAGCCGGTGATTTCGCTGGTGGACAATGATCGTCATATGCTGTTGCTGATCAACATCGAAGAGGGCAAGCAGTACCGCCTCGGCAAAATCAATGCGGAGGGCGATCTGCTGCTGCGCAAGGGCGAGATCCTCAACAAGATAGACATCAAGCCTGGTGAAGTCTTCTCGCGGGCCAAGCTGCGTGAGGGGGTCGGTGCCATCAGCGACCTCTACGCCGACCAGGGTTACGCTTATGTCAACGTTGCGCCCTTGACCCGCGTCAACGATGAAGCCCTCGAGGTCGACCTGATGGTCGAAATCGAGCAAGGGCCCCAGGTTTCCGTAGAGCGCATCAACATCACCGGCAACACCAAGACCCGCGACAAGGTCATCCGCAGGGAGATGAAGTTGGTCGAAGGCGAGCTGTTCAACGCCACGAACCTGAAGCGCAGCAAGGCGCGCATCAACAACCTCGGTTTCTTCGAGGCCGTCGATGTCAAGACCAGCGCCGGCTCCGAAGAGACCCTCATGAACGTCGACGTCAGCGTCAAGGAGCGGCCGACTGGGACTTTCAGTCTCGGCGCCGGTTACTCCTCGGTCGACGGCTTCGTCGCCCAGGGGTCGGTCACCCAGGAGAACTTCCTCGGTCGCGGTTGGCGCATGAACCTCGCGGCTTCGCTCGGCGGCAAGAGCACGACCTACCAGCTTGGCCTGACAGATCCGTACTTCCTCGATACCCGCTGGACTCTCGGCTTCGATGTCTATCAGACCGAGCGCGAGTGGTCCGACTTCAGCCGCAGGGCCAAAGGTCTCGCCCTCAAGGCCGGACACCCGGTCGGGGAATATTCCCGGATACTCGGTGTCTACCGTTTCGAGATCAAGGAGATTTACGACGTCGACCCGATTGCCTCGCAGTATATCCGTGACCAGGAGGGTAAATCGACCATCAGCTCCATTACGACCACCTACTCCTACAACAGTACGGACAACCGGCTGGACCCTTCTTCCGGCCTGGCGTTCGAGACGTCCTGGGAGTTTGCCGGCCTCGGCGGCACCGAGCGGTTCAGCAAGTACGTGGCCGATGCCCGCTACTTCTGGCCCTGGAAATGGGGCACCGTGTTTTCCGCCCACGGCCAGATCGGCTACGTGCATGACCTTGGCGGTGATGACGAGGTGCCGATCGACGAACGGTTCTTCCTCGGTGGCATCTACAGCTTGCGCGGCTTCCAGTCCCGTGAGGTCGGCCCGCGCGACGAGTTCGGCGATTTTGTCGGCGGCGACAAGCAGGCCTTCGTCAACCTGGAATATCTCTTCCCGCTCGTCAAGGAAGCCGGCCTCAAGGGGGTGGTCTTCTTCGACGTCGGCAACGCCTGGGGTACGGATGAGGACTTCTTCAACTCCTGGCGCTACAGCACCGGTGTCGGAATTCGCTGGCTGAGCCCGCTCGGCCCGCTGCGCCTCGAATGGGGCTACAACCTCGATCCTGAACCCTATGAAGACAGATCCCGCCTCGATTTCATGATCGGACGGTTCTTCTAGTCGAATTATTAACAACCTCAAGGAGTATGAAGTATGAAGCAGTTTGTATTATTGATGCTGGTCTGTTTCGGTCTCGCGCTGTCCCCCGCCCTGGCGGAAGCCCAGAAGATCGGTTATGTTGATTTGCAAAAGGCCCTCAACCTGTCGGCTGCCGGCAAGGACGCCAAGGAGAAGATCAAGACCAAGGTCCAGGGGTACGACGCCGAGGTCAAGAAGCGGCAGGAAGATCTGAAGAAACTGAAGGAGGACCTGGAAAAGCAGGCGATGCTGCTTTCCGAGGAGGCGCGCGGTGCCAAGGAGCGTGACTACCAGCAGAAGGTTAAGGAATATCAGCGCTTTACCAAGGACATCCAGGAAACCCTGCAGCAGACGGATGCGGATTATACCCGTAAAATCCTGGAAAGTCTCCTTGTGGTCGTTCAGGATGTCGGCAAGAAAAACGGATATACCTTAATTCTCGAGAAGACGGAGAGCTCGTTGGTCTATGCCGATGAAAGCATCGACATCACCGACCAGGTCATCAAGTCTTTCGACGCCAAAGGAAAGTAAACGACGATGAGCGACGGACGCCGGGAAAAGACCTCCCTGGCTGTCTTGGCGGATTTGGTAGGGGGGTGCGTCTCGGGCGACCCCTCTACTTTTGTCTCCGGGGTGGCTCCGCTCGAATCCGCAGGGCCGGAACACATCAGCTTTCTTGCCAACCCGAAGCGGAAGGAAAAGCTGGATAACTGCCGGGCAGGCGTGATTATCGTGCCGCCGTCCCTCGAAGGATATGTCAAGACGCCTCAGCTCTTGACGGAGAACCCTTATTTGGCGTTCGCCAAGATACTGACTTACTTCGAGGTCCTGCCCCACAAAGGCCTCGGGGTTATGCCGGGTGCAAGTGTCGATCCCGGTGCGGTTCTCGGTGAAAATGTCACGATCAGCCCCGGCTGTGTCATCGCCGCCGGCGCGCGCATCGGCCGTGGTACGCTGTTGCATCCCAATGTCGTGGTCTACGCTGATGCCGTTATTGGCGAGGACTGCGTGCTGCACGCCAACGTGACCGTGCGCGAGCGCTGCATCCTCGGGAACCGTGTCATCCTGCATCCCGGTGCCGTTATAGGCGCCGATGGTTTCGGTTTTGCTCCGGATGGCCAGAAATATTACAAGATTCCCCAGGTCGGCCATGTCGTTCTCGGCGACGATGTCGAGGTCGGTGCCTGCAGCTGCATTGATAGGGCGAATATGGGGGTGACACGCATCGGCCACGGCACCAAAATTGACAACCTGGTACAGGTCGCTCACAATGTTCAACTCGGAGAAGACTGCGTCATTGCGGCGCAGGTCGGTATCGCCGGCAGCGCCCGCATTGGACGGCACTGTACTTTCGGTGGGCAGGCGGCCGTCACCGGACATGTGTCTCTCGGGGACAATGTCACGGTCGCCGGACGGGGCGGCGTGACCAACAATGTCGCCAGCAATCAGGCCCTCGCCGGGTTGCCCGCGATGCCCCACCGCGACTGGTTGAAAAGCACCATGGCCATGCAGCATCTTCCCGAGATGAGGCGTGAACTCAAACAGCTGAAGCTAAGATTTGATGAGCTAATGGAACAGCTCTCAGAGGATGAAGGATGATCATGGAACTGAATGTCTTGGAAATCATGAAATATCTGCCGCATCGCTATCCGTTCCTGCTGGTTGATCGTATCGACTCTTTCGAGGTCGGTGAGAAGATTGTCGGCAGCAAGAACGTCACGATCAACGAGCCTTTTTTTCAGGGGCATTTCCCGGATCATCCGATCATGCCAGGCGTATTGATTCTCGAGGCCATGGCTCAGGTTGGCGGAGTCTTTGCATTTCTCAACAAGTCGGTAGAAGAGGGTAAGGTCCCTTATTTCGTCGGAATTGACAAGGCGAGGTTTCGTAAGCCGGTCCTCCCTGGTGATGTTCTGCGTCTTGAACTGAAACTACTGAAATTCCGCCGCGGCATTTTCACCTTTTACGGCGCGGCAACGGTCGACGGCAAATTGGTCGCCGAGGCCGAACTGATGGCAACTTTTTCAGATAAATAGGAGCAGCTATGATCCATCAGACCGCCATCATCCATCCCGGTGCGAAGCTGGGCGAGAATGTGAGCGTTGGCCCTTATTCGGTGATTGGCGAGCATGTCGTGATCGGCGCAGGGACCCGGATCGCCGCACATGTCGTCATTGAAGGCTGGACCGCGATCGGTTGCGACAACCAGATCTTTCAGTTCGCTTCAATCGGGGCGGCCCCGCAGGATCTCAAATACAAGGGGGAGGAGACGCATTTGAAGATCGGTGACCGAAACCGCATCCGTGAATTCGTCACCATGAATCGTGCGACAGTCGAAGGCGGAGGGCTTACCCAGATCGGCAATGACAACCTCTTCATGGCCTATGCACACGTGGCCCATGACTGCAAGGTCCACGACCGGGCGGTGTTCGCCAACGGTGCGACCCTTGCGGGACACGTCGAAGTGGAATCAAATGCGATTCTCGGCGGGCTGGCAGCCGTTCACCAGTTCTGCCGGATTGGCTGTCACACCATGATCAGCGGCGGCGCAATGGTCGTTCAGGATATCCCGCCGTATACGGTTGCCCAGGGAGATCGGGCCAAGACCATGGGGCTGAACCTTATCGGCCTCAAACGGCGTGGTTTTGCCGAGGAGACGGTGCGTGGCATCAAGCAGGCCTATCGGCTGATCTTCCGCTCCGGGCTGCGCCTCGAAGAGGCCTTGCAGCGTATCGCTGCGGAACTCGACCAGACGCCGGAGTTGCTGCATTTCACCAGCTTTATCAAGGACAGCCAGCGCGGGATTGCCAGGTGAGCGAATCAACTTCGGTAAAATTACGCGCCGCAGTCATCGGGGTTGGTTACCTGGGGCGCTTTCACGCCCAGAAATACCAGTCCAACCCTCTGGTCGACCTGGTGGGCGTGGTCGATGCCAGCGCTGAGCGCGCCGCCGAAATCGCCGCCGAGGTGGGTTCGAAAGCTTACACCGACTATCGGGAACTCCTGCCGCTGGTCGACCTGGTGTCGATCGTGGTGCCGACCCAGTTCCACTACCAGGTCGCACGTGACTGTTTTCTCGCCGGTTGTCACGTCCTGCTCGAGAAACCGGTGACCCAGACCGTGGCCGAGGCCGAAGAACTGATCGCATTGGCCGCCGGCAAGGGGCTGGTTTTCCAGGTCGGTCACCTGGAGCGGTTCAACCCGGCGGTCAAGGCGCTCAAGGGGGCATTGAACAACCCTCAGTTCATCGAATCCCACCGCCTGGCACCGTTCAAGCCGCGCGGTACGGATGTCAGTGTGGTGCTCGACCTCATGATTCATGATATCGATATCCTCCTGAGCCTCGTTCCGCATCCCTTGAAGACGATCAACTCCGTCGGTATTCCGGTGCTTTCCGACGAGGTTGACATTGCCAATGCCAGGATTCAATTTGAAAACGGCTGCGTGGCCAACGTTACGGCGAGCCGCTCCAGCCGCGAATCGATGCGCAAGATGCGTATCTTTCAGCAGGATGCCTATTTCTCCATTGATTTCCAGAACCGCACGGTCTCCATTTACCGCAAGCAGCCTGGTGTCAACATGATCCCCGGACTGCCCAACATCAGCATCGAGGAACGCAGCTTCGACCAGGGTGACGCCCTCAAGGAAGAGGTTGACGCCTTTATCTCTTCCGTGAGCAACGGCACGCCGCCTGTCGTTTCGGGGGAAGACGGCAAGCGGGCACTCGAGGTCGCCATTAAGATCGCCGGCAAACTCTGGCACGATGTGACGAAGTGAACCTTGCCGATTGTCGCTGCAGGCTGTTGCAGGAAAGTTTCGTTGCCCGGACCCCCATCGATTTAAGCAGTCCTATTACCAAGAGGTTCTATATGCAGATTCCCATGGTTGATCTCGCCATTCAGTATCGCGAGTTGAAAGACAGTATCGACGCGGCCGTCGCCAACGTTCTGGAGACGACCCAGTTCATCATGGGACCGCAAGGCAATGCATTTGAGCAGGAGATTGCTGCCTACCTCGGTGTCAAGCATGCCATCGGCGTCGCCAACGGCACGGAAGCACTTCACTTGGCCCTGCGTGCCGCCGGACTCGGCCCCGGGGACGAGGTCATCACCTCGCCATTCACCTTTATTGCCACGGCCGAGGCGATCGCCTACGTCGGCGCCACCCCGGTCTTCGTCGATATCGACCCGCAGACCTTCAACATCGATATCGCCCGGGTCGAGGAGGCTGTTACGCCACGGACCCGTGCAATTTTGCCGGTGCACCTCTTCGGTCAGCCAGCGGACATCGCCCCCCTGAAAGCGTTGTGTGACGCCAAAGGCCTGCTCCTGATCGAGGATTGCGCACAGTCGTGTGGTGCAAACTATGGCGAGCGCATGACCGGTGCCTGGGGCGACCTCGGTTGTTATTCTTTCTTCCCGAGCAAGAACCTCGGTTGTTTCGGCGACGGTGGCCTGATTGCGACCAACCGCGACGACCTCGCCGCCGAGGTGCGCATGCTGCGCAACCATGGCAGCCGCGAGCGCTACCACCACGCGGTGATCGGTTACAACAGCCGCCTCGATGACCTGCAGGCGGCGATTCTGCGCATCAAGCTGGTACACCTCGATCGATTCAACCGGCAGCGGCGCGAGAATGCACATCTTTACTCCCGCCTGCTCGGGGAACTGGGCGTCGAGACCCCTTACGAAGACGGTAAGGGAGTGCATGTCTACCACCAGTACACGATCCTGACCGACCGGCGCGCGTCGCTGCAGGCCGCATTGACGGAAGCCAAGATCGCTTCGGCCATTTACTACCCGATTCCGCTGCATCGGCAGGAGGTCTTTGCCGACATCTGCCGGGAAGTCTCGCTGCCGGTGAGCGAGCGGGTCGCCAGCAGGGTATTGTCCCTGCCGATCTACCCGGAACTGAACGGCGCGCAGATCGAACGCGTTGTCGCTGCCGTCGCCGGAGTTCTTAAGGGCACCGTTTGAACGTGAGCCAGACTGCCAAGCGCGTCATGATCGTCACCGGGGAGGCCTCCGGGGACCTGCATGGCGCAAAACTGATCCGTGCGTCTCGA
>JBFIMV010000057.1:0-9683 GCA_041611575.1 Desulfuromonadales bacterium
CCTGCCAACATTGACTTTCCTTGCCCTGGAACTCATATCAAAGACAACGGGTGGCGGCCCGAATAGCCGCCACCCGTATCCGTTCATCCTTCTATGTGTGCTTTCAGTTCTGCAGGTTCCGTAGCACGTAGTTCAAAATCCCGCCACTCTCAAAGTATGCCACCTCGTTCTGCGTATCAATCCGGCAGATGACGCTCAGTTCATCCGTTTGTCCGCCGGCCCGGTGAATCCTGATTGGCACATCCTGCCCAGGCACCAGCGAAGTCGACTGGCCAGACAGCTCAAAGGTTTCGCTGCCATCGAGGCCGAGCGTCTTGCGCGTGTCCCCCTCCTTGAACTGCAGCGGCAGCACCCCCATGCCGACCAGGTTGGAGCGGTGGATACGCTCGTAGCTCTCGGCGATCACCGCTTTGACACCGAGCAGCAACGTCCCCTTGGCCGCCCAGTCGCGACTCGAGCCGGTGCCGTATTCCTTGCCGGCGACGATGATCAGCGGCGTGCTTTCCTCGGCATAGCGCATGGCCGCGTCGAAGATACTCATCTCTTCGCCGCTCGGGATATGTCGGGTGAAACCACCCTCCGTGCCCGGCACGAGTTCGTTCCTGATGCGGATATTGGCAAAGGTGCCACGCATCATCACTTCATGGTTGCCGCGCCGCGATCCGTAGGAGTTGAAGTCCGCCGGCCCGATCCCTCGCTCACGCAGATAGACTCCGGCCGGGCTGCTGGCCAGGATCGAGCCGGCAGGTGAGATATGGTCCGTCGTGATTGAGTCACCAAGCAGGGCCAGCAGTCGAGCACCCTTGAACCCTTCCACCCCTTGTGTCGCTTCGCGCACGGCGAAGAAAGAGGGTTCCTTGACGTAGGTCGAAGCCTCGTCCCAGGCGTAGGTCTGCCCCTCCGGAATCGGCAGATTGCGCCAGCTCTCCTCGCCGGTGAAGACGTCGGCATACTTTTCACGGAACATGTCGGCCGAGACCAGCTTGACCAGTTCGGTGAGTTCGTCGTTGCTCGGCCAGATGTCCTTCAAAAAGACATCTTTGCCGTCCTTCCCTTTGCCGATCGGTTCGCTGGTCAGATCGATAAGGGTCGTGCCGGCCAGGCCGAAGGCCACCACCAGGGGTGGCGAAGCGAGCCAACTGGCCTTGGTCTGGGCATGGATTCGCCCTTCGAAGTTGCGGTTGCCGGAGAGGACCGAGCAGACCGTCAGGCCACCGGCGGCGATCGCATCGGCAATCGGTCCGACCAGCGGGCCGGAATTGCCGATACAGGTCGTACAGCCGTAGCCGACCACGTTGTAGCCGAGCTGATCGAGGTAGGTCTGCAGGCCGGCCTTTTCCAGGTAGTCGGTCACCACCTTGGAGCCGGGGGCCAGCGAGGTTTTGACCCAGGGTTTCTGTTTCAGCCCCTTTTCGATCGCTTTTTTGGCGAGCAGGCCGGCGCCCATCATGACCGCCGGGTTCGAGGTGTTGGTACAGGAGGTGATTGCCGAGATCACCACATCGCCCTGCTTCAGCTCATAATCGGACCCGGCGACCGGGACGCTCTTGTTCTCCTCGCCCGCCGGGATGGCCGTCGCAGTCGCCTTTTTCAGCGCCTCGAGATCGACCCGGTCCTGCGGGCGCTTCGGCCCGGCCAGGCTCGGCTTGACCGTGGCCAGGTCAAGTTCGAGCACCGCGGTGAACTCGGGATCGGGCATATCCTCCGTGCGCCACAGGCCCTGCTCCTTCGCATAGGCTTCGACCAACGCCAGCGTCGCGTCGTCGCGACCGGAGAGCTTGAGGTAGTTCAGGGTCACCTGGTCGATCGGGAACCAGCCGCAGGTGGCGCCGTACTCCGGAGACATATTGGCGATGGTCGCCCGGTCGGCCAACGGCAGCTGGGCGAGACCGGCGCCGAAGAACTCGACGAACTTGCCGACCACGCCGAACTTGCGCAGCATCTGGGTGACGGTCAGGACCAGGTCGGTGGCGGTCACGCCTTCCCGCATTTTTCCGGTCATGCGGAAACCGACCACCTCGGGGATGATCATCGATACGGGCTGACCAAGCATGGCAGCTTCGGCCTCGATGCCGCCGACCCCCCAACCGAGCACGGCCAGGCCGTTGATCATGGTGGTGTGACTGTCGGTGCCCACCAGCGTGTCGGGATAGGCAACCTTGCGGCCGTCCCGCTCCTCGCTCCAGACGGTGCGTGCCAGGTACTCGAGGTTGACCTGGTGGCAGATGCCGGTGCCGGGGGGCACCACGCGGAAATTGTCGAAGGCGAGCTGCCCCCAGCGCAGGAACGCATAACGCTCGAAGTTGCGCTCCATTTCCTTGTCGACATTGAAGGCGAAGGCTTCGGGCATGGCGTACTTGTCAACCGCCACCGAGTGGTCGATCACCAGATCGACCGGAATCTGCGGATTGATTTTCTGCGGATCCCCTCCGGCCCGGGCGACTGCGTCACGCATGGCGGCGAGATCGACCACGGCAGGCACGCCGGTGAAATCCTGCATCAGCACCCGGGCCGGCCGAAAGGCGATTTCGTGGTCGGACGTGCGCTTGTCCAACCAGCCGATCACGGCCTTGATATCATCGGCAGTGACCGTATGCCCGTCCTCGAAGCGCAGCAGGTTTTCAAGCAGCACCTTGAGGGTCAACGGCAGACGGCCCAGGTCATCGCCCGACCTGGCGGCCAGGGCCTTCAGGCTGTAATAGTCATAGTCTTGCCCCTTGACTTTGAGGGTTTGCCTTGCATCGAAGCTGTTCTGGCTTGTTTGTGACATAAGCCTTCTCCTTCATTGGGATTTTCGCGTAAACCATTCTACCATAATATGCGCTGAAAGCTTCCTGATACGAACGTTTTCAAGTGCGCCTCGCTGGCTTGCTTTTCCTATTTTCATCTGCTAGCTTAAGGCGTTAAATTCAAACTCACCACGGGAGAGATGAATGACGGAATGGCTGCAAAGTGAAATCCTCGGCATCAGTCTCGGTAGATACGCAGTGGCCCTCGGGATTGTTCTCGTCGCTTATGTTGCCAAGAAAATTTTCGCCTTCCTGTTTGTCAGGGTCATTATTCCCATAGCCCAGAGAACCGAAAAAGAGCTGGACGACCGTTTTCTGGCGTGCGTGCAGAAGCCGGGCGAATTCCTGGTCTTGTTGCTCGGCCTGTTCATCGCCGTATCCTATCTGCAGCTGCCGAGCGAACCGTTCGATGTCAATCACCTGGCCACAGCCATTCTCAAGGCCCTCGTCATATTCGACGTTGCCTGGATCTGCTTCAACCTGGTCGACCTGATCGACCATTACCTGAACCAGTGGGCGTCCAAAACAGAATCGACCCTCGACGACCACCTGGCGCCGCTGCTGCGCAAGAGCATGCGCATCTTCGTCGTCATCATGGCCTTTCTCATGGCGGTACAGAGTTTCGGTTACCCGGTCACCGGCATACTGGCTTCGCTCGGCATCGGCGGCCTGGCCTTCGCCCTGGCTGCCAAGGATACGGTGTCGAACATCTTCGGCTCGCTGATGATCATCTTCGACCGTCCCTTCCAGGTCGGTGACTGGATCAAGGCCGGCGACATGGAAGGGACGGTGGAGGAGGTCGGCTTCCGTTCGACCAAGATCCGCACCTTTGCCAAGACGGTGATCTGCGTGCCGAACAACATCATCGCCAACATGGCCCTGGACAATTTCAGCCGCATGCCGAAGAGGCGCGTCAAGCTGACGGTCGGTGTCACCTACGAAACGACCCCGGCACAAATGCGTGAGGCGGTTCGCGACATCCGTGCGATGCTGAGAGACCACCCGGCCGTCGACCAGGACTTCTTTCTGGTCAATTTCACCGATTTCGGCGCGTCATCCCTCGACATCATGGTTTACTGCTTCACCAAGACAACGGTCTGGGGCGACTATCTCGATGCCCGGGAAGACCTTTGCCTGAAAATCATGGAAATCCTCGAAGGGCTCGGCCTGGAGATTGCCTTTCCGAGCCGCACCGTCTACCTGCGGCAGGATGAGCAGGAGATCGCCCCGCAACCTAACTGATTCACTGGAGACTGTCCATGCACAAAGCCATCGCCCTACTCATCGCCCTGGCCCTGCTCGGCGGCTGCGCCCCCTGGATCGGCATCGACAGGATTCAGCCGGGCATGACCAAGGCCGAAGTGCTGCAGCACATGGGGAAGCCGAACAGCGCTGCCGGCAACGGCAGTGACGAGCACTTCTGGTACGTGCCGGCCAACCGCTTCTGGGAGCGCTACTACGTGCATTTTGTCAACGGCAAGGTGCGGGCCTACGGCCCCCTGGGGGGGCAGGCAGAAGCTGGTCAGCCCTGAAAAATCACATCAACATAAAAACGATTGTCAGCTTCACAGTATCTGTGCAAGAGTAGGGTTTGCGATAAAAAACACTGTTATGGAGGAGGTGGAACCAGGCCATGGTCGAGAGTACCGTCGTACAGAGCCTCGTCAGTGACATCCTCACCCAGACCCAGCAGAATGAGCGAGAACTGGTCAAGCAGATCGAACAGCTGGCCAAGGTCCATGGCGAAAAAGTCTACAGCGAAACCCTGCGCCAGCTGGTCGGAAAGATTTTTCCCTCTAAACAGGCCAGCACCTACTGGCAGGAAGCCCTCGAGCTCAGCAGGACGGGCTGCACGCCGGACTGCAACTATCGCGGGGTGCGTTCAAGCCTGTTGAGCTATCTTTTCCAGATCGCCGGGGAGATGCGCGACCCACGCGTGATAGAGGCCGAAGACCTGGCCGGGTACCGACACGCTTCAATCACCGACGGCCTGACCGGGCTTCATCACCAGACCTACTTCAAGAGCCACCTGACTCAGCTCATCGATCGTTTGCGGGGCAGTGATCAGTGTTTCGCCGTGGTCATGCTCGACCTCGACCATTTCAAACAGTACAACGATCGCTGCGGGCACCTGGCAGGCGATCAGGCCCTGCGGCAGGTATCCGACATTCTGAAGCACAGCACCCGTCAGGCGGACCTGGCCGCCCGTTACGGCGGCGAAGAATTCTCCCTGGTCCTCCACCGCCTCAATCGCCCCCAGGCGGCCATGGTCACAGAACGCATTCGCCAGGCGGTCGAAGCCTTCCCCTTTCCGGGACAGGAAAAGCTCGACCGCGGCAACCTGACCATCAGCGGCGGCATCGCCTATTATCCTGACGACGGCGAGACGACCACGGAATTGCTGCAATGTGCGGACAAACGCCTTTACCAGGCAAAAGAGCGCCGCAACGTCATCTACCCTCTCAACCAGGACCAGCGCCAGGTCCGGCGCCACCCCCTGCACTCACTGGTGGAGCTTTCCATCACGGGGAACGAGGAGATTCATCCGGCCCTGAGCCGCGATTTGAGTTCTGCGGGCATGACCCTTGATTGTGCGACGCACATACCACCGGAGACCCGCATCACTGTTTATTTCCGCCAGCCTTTCTGGCCCTGCAACCAGTCCGTAAACTGCATCGTACGTCATGTGCAACCTGACCGCGATGGCAGGCTGATGCGAGTCGGACTCCAGTTCGAAGACCCCGCACCGTCACTCGAGTCATTGCTCGGAGTACAACCCGGGCGTTGAACCAACACCATGGAGGAGACGATGACCAGCCCGGTCTACCTTGCCGACATGCGTGCCGGATCGCGCGAAAACCTGCACACCAAGCTCGAGCGATTGCTCCGGGACAGTGGCTTGGCCAAGGTGGTCAGCCAGGGCGACATCACCGCCGTCAAGCTGCATTTCGGTGAACGGGGCGGTCACGCCTACATTCGCCCGACCTTCGTCCGGCGGGTGGTCGACCAGGTCAGGTCCCTGGGCGGCAAACCCTTCCTGACGGATTCGAGCACTCTCTACCCGGGCGAACGCAAGGAAGCCGTGTCAGCCCTCTCCTGCGCCATAGAGAACGGCTTCGCCTACGCCGTGGTGAACGCCCCACTGGTGATGTGCGATGGCCTGCGGGGGCACTCGGCGCGGCGGGTAGCGGTGCCGGGGGAGCTTCTCAAAGAGGTCGACATCGGCCTCGAAGTGCTTGAAGCCGACGCCCTGGTCGTCCTGAGCCACTTCAAGTGCCATGAGCTCACCGGCTTCGGCGGTGCAATCAAGAACCTCGCCATGGGTTGCTCGAGCCGTACCGGCAAACTCGAACAGCACTCCACGGTCGCTCCGCAAATCTCGGCCAAACACTGCACCGCTTGCGGGGCATGCCTGAAGGCCTGCGCCCACGACGCCATCGACCTCGACAGCGGGACCGCAGTCCTCGACAGCGCGCGTTGCGTCGGCTGCGGTCGTTGCATCACCATCTGCGAACCGCAGGCGATCCGCATCCAGTGGAATGAAGAAGCGCCGCTGGTCATGAAAAAGATGGCGGAGTACGCCTGCGGCGCCGTCTCCGGCAAGTCGGGGAAACAGATTTACGTCAACTTCATCACCCAGGTCTCTCCCGCCTGCGACTGTTACGGTTACAGTGACGCACCAATCATCCCCGACCTCGGCATTCTGGCTTCGACCGACCCCGTGGCACTTGACCAGGCCTGCGCCGACCTGGTCAACCAGGCCCGCGGCTTGCCGGACACCGCCCTGCGCGCTGGCCATGAACCCGGCGGGGACAAGTTCAGAGGGGTACACCCGCAAATCGACTGGGAAGTACAACTCGAACATGCCGAGAGGATGGGGCTGGGCAGGAGGGCCTACACGTTGACAAGACTGGCCCCGTCGAGCGGAAAGTGGTAACAAAAGGGGCGAAGCAGCATGCTGCTTCGCCCCTCGACGTAGATTCTTATCTCTCCCCGGAGGGCTGGGAACCGCGGCCCAGGGCCGTAGCCAGCCCTGTCAACAGCTCACGGCCGACCTCACCCCGGTAACCGGCAAGAGGGACCAGTCGACAACCTCCGGCCACCGGTATCACTCCGAGCACACGGTAACGGACCGAGAAGACCAGAAGCAAGGCAAGGCACATGATGACGCTGCCGACCCAGACCAGCGGTTCGCCGGGGTCACGGGAGACCTGGAACCCGCAGAACCAGAAACCGGAGGGGTCCCGATTGTATGCGGTCTGATAGATGGCAACACCGCGATGCACCAGGGGGTGGTTGACTTCAATCACCCCCTGCCGGACGACTTTGCCATTCTCAATGATCGATACTTCGCTGCGCAGCTGCTTGACGATCGGATCGCGGAACGCGGTCGGCTTGATGACCACGCCGGGATCGACGCTGTTCGGGTAGCTCCGCGACCCGCTCAGGGCGTGGTATTCACCGAAGGGGACCCCGTTGCGCAGCAGGTCGAGGACCAGGTGCTGTTCTTCGGGGAAAAAACGCCTCACGACCGCGCTCAGCTCAGGTGTGATGGCGACGATCTCACCCTCGCGAGTCGTGAACTCCTGAAGTTCCTTCCGGCTCTGCGGGTCATAAATGGCAAATCGCAGGTCGATCGGATAGTACTGCGGTTCGAAACGATCGAGCTGGAAGGTAAAGCCGAGCGGGCGCTCACCTTGAACGTCCCAGTCAAAGTACCGGTCGCTCTGATGCGTGACGTAGATGTTCATGGTCCCGACGATCCCGAGCTGGGCGGCCCATGCGCCAAGCATCACAGCCAGGATCGACAGGTGAAGGACGGGCAATGCCCAGCGACCGGAAAGCCCGCGCCGCGCCAGCAGGCGGTCATTGTGGCAACTGACGCGGAACCCCAGCGACCCGAGGCGTCCGGTCAGGGTGTCCGCGTCCCGAGAAGCAAGAGCATAGCTGTTTGCATCTGTGGCTTCGATAGTTGACAACTGGTCGGAGAGCCGGTTTTTTTCCGTCAGGACCCGCTGCAGCGTCCGCCAGGAGCAGGCCGCCAGGTTGAGGGCCAGCAACCCCAGCAGCAACCGGAACCAGAGCGCCTGGTAATAGAGTTCATAGCGTTGAATCTCGCCCTGCTCGACCGGCCAGATGGTGCCGCCGATCGCGACCAGCGACAACCCCAGCAACAGGGCCAGGGTCAGTTTGACCGAGCTGAAAATATCAAGAAGTCGATTCATGGATTCCCCGGGATCTTAAGATTGCGGCATACTAACACTCACCACGACCGACGGCAACTCAAGGATGCCGGGGTCAAGATAAAGGAGAACACCGACACCATGATGGAGATCACATTCCCCGGAAGCGTTCGCGTCAACGCCATTCACAACGGTTTCGAAATTGCAACGGATCAACCGGAGAAGAATGGCGGCGAAAACAGTGCGCCGTCGCCTTTCGACCTGTTCCTCATGTCCCTCGGCACATGTGCCGGTTTTTTTGCCTTGCGCTTCTGCCAGCAGCGTGATCTGCCGGTGGCCGGCCTGCGCATGACGCTCGACAGCAGCCGCAACGCGGAGACCAAACGGCTCGACAGCGTGACGATCACCCTGCACCTGCCGGAAGGCTTTCCGGAAAAGTACCGCGAGGCCATCCTGCGCGCCACGGACCAGTGCGCCGTCAAGAAAGCACTGCTCGACCCGCCGGAGATCGAGGTCATCGCCGCCTAGAGCGGCGGTACCTTTTCAGGGGTGTCAACCTCCCTCAGACCAAGTTCCTTTGCCAGGGCCGTCAGCAGCACGTCGACATCGTGCTCGCGCTCGGGTGAATAAGCTATCTCCACCAGACCGGTGCGCTGGTCAAGGGTGCGGGCGAAGGCCAGGCCATCATAGCCTTCGAGGAGGAAGCGCAGCCGACAGATCTCGGCGCGCGGCAGAATTGCATAGCGTTTGCTGAAGGTCATGGTCGTCGTCCTGGAACGTGTCTTCTGAACGTGTGTCTCACTTCCGGTCGAGCACCGAGTCGATGATGTAGCGCGCAATACTGCGCTTCGGCGGGAGCACCGGCAGACGGTCGACAGCGAACCAGCGCGCATCATCCAGCTCCTGCTTGTCCACAGTGAGCTCGCCACCCAGGTAATCGGCGACGAAGCCGACCATGACCTGGCTGGGGAAAGGCCAGCACTGACTGCCGACATAGCGGATATTGCCGATTTGCACCCCGGTCTCTTCGAGGACTTCACGGGCGGCGGTCTCTTCCAGGGCTTCACCGAGCTCCTGGAAACCGGCGACCAGGCTGTAGCGACCGGGCGCCCAGTTCGCCTTGCGCGTCAAAAGAACTTCCCCGGGCCGGGTGACCAGGACAATCGCGCAGGGATGGATCGCGGGATAGGCCTGCGCCTGGCACTGGCTGCAATGTCGACCCCAGGCATCCGGCAACCAGGCCATCGGCATACCACAGACACCGCAGTAGCGGCTGCGATCCTGCCAGTAAAGGAGCATGCGACCCAGCCCGCCGATGGAAAGCAGGTCGATCGACAGCTGCGGCTCCTGCTGCAGCAGGCTGAGCGACTGCAATCCCTCGGGCAGAACGTCCGCCTGACCGAGATCGACCAGGCGACATGGTTGCCCCTGCCAATCGCCCAGGTAAAGGCTGTTTCCGGCTGTCCAGTCCCCCCAGGGCAGGGAGAGATCTGCCCTGGTCGCATCGACCAACAGGCAGCTGTTGTGCAGCAGCACTCCAAAACCGGCCCCACCGGGGTCATCCCCGGAGCTTTTCATCACGAACCGCCCTTCCAGGCAGGCCCGGTTGAAAGGCAGGTGGAGGGCGGAATCATAGCGTTCCGGCAAACCGCTCATGGTTGACTGTCCTCCAGCTTCTGCCGGTAAAGCAATAACGCCAGCTGGGTTTTGC
>JBFIMV010000058.1:0-9629 GCA_041611575.1 Desulfuromonadales bacterium
CCCCACCAGCGAAACCTTCCAGGCTGCGGCCGCCAACGCCGACTGGGCCAAAGCCGACGGCTTCTACCTGGTGCTGACCGACCAGCCGGGCGAAGCAAGCTGGCCGATCACCGGCGCCTCGTTCATCCTGGTCCACAAGGAACAGGCCGATGCCGCAACCGCCAAAGAGGTCCTGAAGTTCTTCGCCTGGTGCTACCGCAACGGCGGCAAGACCGCGGAGAAACTACATTACGTGCCGATGCCGGCGAAAGTGATCAGCCTGGTCGAGAAAGCCTGGCAGGAGCAGATCAAAGCCGCCGGCAAGCCGGTCTGGCCGTAAAACAGCGAGGTGCGAGGTGCGAGGTGCGAGGTGCGAGGTGCGAGGTGATTAAACCGATAAAACTTAAAATTCAAAACTTAAAACTCATAATTAAGAATTGATTTTCCAGTGCAGACGAAAACTCACACCAACCTCGACCCCGCCTTCCGCTGGCTGACACTCGCCAGCGGCTTGGCCGTTGTCCTTCTGGTGGTCGGCATTCTCGTCACGCTGGTGATCGGTGCCATGCCGGCGCTCAAGCAGTTCGGCTTCGGCTTCCTGGTCTCGCAGAACTGGGATCCGGCCTTCCTGGAGTTCGGCGCCCTGAGCAGCATCTACGGCACCTTGGTCTCGACCGCCATCGGCATGCTGATCGCCGTCCCCTTGAGCCTGGTGATCGCCCTCTTCCTGGTGGAGATCGCCCCGCCTGCGGTCAGCCGGGTGGTCGGCGGCGCCATCGAACTGCTGGCCGCCATCCCGAGCATCATCTTCGGCATGTGGGGGCTGTTCGTCTTCGCCCCCTTCATGGCTGATCACGTGCAGCCCCGGCTCGCGGCCATCGCCCCGGACTTTGCACTCTTCGCCGGACCACCCATGGGGATCGGCATGCTCACCGCCGGCATCATCCTCGCCCTGATGGTGCTGCCGTTCATCACCTCGGTGACCCGCGACGTGTTCAGCATGGTGCCGTCCGTGGTCAAGGAGTCGGCCTACGGCATGGGGAGCACGACCTGGGAAGTGACCCGCAAGGTGACCATCCCCTACGGCATCCAGGGTGTGGTCGGCGCCTGCTTTCTCGGCCTGGGGCGCGCCATCGGCGAGACCATGGCGGTCACCTTCGTCATCGGCAACCGCCACGAAATCTCGGCCTCGCTGTTCGCCGCCGGCAACAGCATCGCCTCGACCCTGGCCAACGAATTCACCGAGGCGTCCGACGATCTTTACCTGGGGGCGCTGATCGAACTCGGCCTGGTCCTGTTCGGCGTCACCCTCCTGCTGCAGTTCGTCGCCCGCTGGTGGCTGCGCCGCACGGCACGCCGCATGGGGGCCGTACGATGAAACATCGCAGCCTGACAAGCCGCCGGGGCACCGACCTGGGCATCCGCATCATCAGCAGCCTTGCGGCCCTGCTCGGCCTCGCCATGCTCGGCTGGATCCTCGGGACCGTCCTCATCAAGGGGAGTTCCGCCATCAACTGGGAATTCTTCACCGCACTGCCGGCGCCGCCGGGGATGCCGGGCGGCGGACTGGCGAATGCCATCCTCGGCACCCTGATGATCACCCTGCTGGCCGTGCTGCTCGGCGTGCCGGTCGGCATCGCCGCCGGCGTCTGGCTGGCCGAGTTCGGCCAGCAGGCGAAGCGCGCCGAGACCATCCGCTTTGCCGCCAACCTGCTGATGGGTACGCCGTCGATCATCATCGGCATCTTCGTCTACGTGCTGCTGGTCATGACCACCGGGAATTTCTCCGGCACGGCCGGCGCCGTGGCCCTGGCCATCATCATGCTGCCGGTGGTGGCGCGCACCACCGAGGACATCCTGGTCCTGGTGCCGAGCGCGTTGCGCGAAGCGGCCCTGGCCCTCGGCGTGCCGCGCTGGAAAGCGACTCTCGGCATCGTCTTCCGGGCGGCCAGGACCGGTCTGCTGACCGGCACCCTGCTGGCGATTGCCCGGGTCAGCGGCGAAACGGCGCCGCTGCTCTTCACGGCACTGAACAGCCCTTACTGGCCCGGCTCGTTCCACGAACCGACCGCCAACCTGACCGTCACCATCTTCAACTACGCCATGTCCCCCTACGACGACTGGCAGACCCTGGCCTGGGGCGCTTCGCTGCTGATCACGGTCGGCGTCCTCGGCACCACCGTCGTCACCCGGGGAGTTCTCTGGTACAGGAGCAGACAATCATGATGCACTCCGCGATCGAAGTCCGGCAAAAAACCGCCATACCCAGACCTGTCACCGTCTCCGCGACAAGACCGGAAACCAGGACAAAACCGGCTCAGGTCAAAATCGCCACCCGCGGGCTCGATTTTTTCTACGGCACCCAGCAGGCGCTGTTCGACAACAACCTGGAGATCGCCGCCAACCGGGTCACCGCGATCATCGGCCCTTCGGGGTGCGGCAAATCGACCCACCTGCGCACCTACAACCGCATCTTCGAACTCTACCGCGGCCAGCATGTCAGCGGCGAAGTGCTGCTGGATGGACAGAATATCCTCGATTCCGACTGTGATGTCCTGGAATTGCGCCGCAAGGTCGACATGATCTTCCAGAAGCCGACCCCATTCCCGATGAGCGTCTTCGACAATATCGCCTACGGCCTGAAGCAGCACTACGTCATCAGTCGCGGCGAGCTGCGCGAACGGGTCGAGAAGGCCCTGCAGCAGGCCGCCCTGTGGGACGAAGTCAAGGACAAGCTCAACCAGCCCGGCACGGCACTCTCCGGCGGGCAGCAGCAACGCCTGTGCATTGCCAGGGCGATCGCCGTCGAGCCGGAGATCCTGCTGATGGACGAGCCGACCTCGGCCATCGATCCGGTGGCGACGGCGCGCATCGAGGAGCTTATCGACACCCTGAAAGAGCGGTACACCATCGTCATCGTCACCCACAACATGCAGCAGGCAGCGCGCATCTCCGACTTCACGGCTTTTTTCTACCAGGGCCGCATTGTTGAATTCGGCATTACGGACAAGATTTTCACCAACCCTGACAACCGGCAGACGGAAGATTACATCACCGGCCGTTTCGGCTGAGGAGGACACCATGACCAGCATACTGCACAAGGAACTCGGCCGGCTGAAAGACCAGCTCCTCGCCCTCACGGCCCTGGTCGAGGAGAATGTCCAGCTCTCCGTGAAGGCCCTCGCGGAACGGGATGTCGCCCTCGCCGAGCGCCTGATCAAAGCCGACGAAGAGGTCAACCGCCTTGAAGTCGATCTCGAAGAAGAATGCCTCAAGATCCTGGCGCTGCACCAGCCGGTCGCCAACGACCTGCGCCTGATCGTCGCGGTCCTCAAGATCAACAACAACCTCGAACGCATCGCCGACCAGGCGGTCAACATTTCGCAGCGCGTGCTGGCGGTCGCCCAGACCCCGAACATCCCCTCGCCGCTCAACCTCGACGACATGGCCGAGAAGGTGGTTGCCATGCTGGAAAAGGCCCTGGACGCCCTGATCAACGCCGACCTCAAGCTGGCTCGGGTCGTATTGAACCTCGACGACGAGGTCGACAACCTGCACGAGACCAACTACCGGCTCTTCAAGGAGCATGTCCGCCGGAAACCGGAAACGATCGACACGGTCCTCAACTACCTGACGGTGTCCCGTTACCTCGAACGGGTCGCGGACCTCTCGACCAACATCGCCGAAGATGTCATCTACCTCAACGAAGGCAAGATCGTGCGTCACAAGATCGCCTGAGAGATCGGACTGTGCTATTCATTTCATGACGCATTTCAGGGACTTGTCCGAAAATTGCGTTGATAATCCCCCCTTTTCTGCCATAATTCAGTATTAGTTTCCGATTGCAGACACCAGCTCGCGACCTGCGTCCATGGGCATCATGGCACTGCCGGCCGCCGGAGGGAGCCGATTCATGCGCAAGAAGAAATCCCGTTTCAGCCTCGATTTTCTCAACCGGCCGATCAATCGCGGCGTCTTCCATATCAAGGCGAAGAAGGTCGGCCAGTCACCCGGCACGCTGATTCACGTCGGCAAGCAGAAGGTCGAGCGCCCCCTGCTCAGCGTCATCGACTACGACCAGGGGACGTTCCAGGTCTACCCCGACCTCGCTATCGACGACATCCTCGCGTTCAAGGAGAGCAGGACCGTCAGCTGGATCAACCTGAGCGGCATTCACGACATCTCCGTCATCGAGCGGTTCGGCGCCCGCTTCGATATCCACCCGCTGGCCCTTGAGGACATCCTCAACACCCACCACCGGCCGAAGATCGAGGAATTCGACCATTATTCCCTGATCATCCTCAAGATGCTCTTTTTCGACGAGACCACCCAGTCGATCGACATCGAGCAGGTCAGCATCATCCTCGGCGACAATTACGTGATCACCTTCCAGGAGCGCGAGGGCGACGTCTTCGACGGCGTGCGCGAGCGCCTGCAGCGCAGCAACGGCCGTCTCCGCCAGCGCGGCGCGGACTACCTGACCTACGCGCTGCTCGATTCGATCGTCGACAGCTACTTTCACATCCTCGAAAAGGTCGGCGACCGGCTGGCAATCCTCGAAGAGGAACTGATCGACAACCCCGGCAAGGACTCACTGGCGAAGGTGCATCACTACAAGCGCGAGCTGATGCTGCTGCGCAAATCGGTCTGGCCCCTGCGTGAAGTGATCAGCGAGCTGCACAAGGAGGATTCCGACCGGATCACCGAAGGGACCCAGATATACCTGCGCGATCTCTACGATCATTCGGTCCAGGTCCTCGATACCGTGGAAATCTTCCGCGACTCGATTTCCGGCCTGCAGGACCTCTACATGTCGTCGGTGAGCAACCGCATGAACGAGATCATGAAGGTGCTGACCATCATGGCATCGATCTTCATCCCGCTGACCTTCATCGCCGGCATCTACGGCATGAACTTCGAGAACATGCCCGAGCTGCACTGGCGCTGGGGCTACCCGGCTGTTTGGCTGGTCATGGGGACCTGCCTGGTCGGCATGATCATCTATTTCAAGAGAAAGAACTGGCTGTGATGCAGAGAAAGCTGCGGGATAATGCCACCGGCATTGCTGGACTCTTCGTCCTGTTCACTCTCCTTGTGCTGTTCGTTTGGGCGCCTACGAGTTTCGCAACCGAAGACCCGGGCGCGGCAAACAGCTCCCTGCTCTTTGAACGCGACACTCCGGCCCTGTTCAACCCGGACTACTATCGCCAGCTGAATCAGGAGCTGATTGACGAACTGCGGGACAATTTCAACCGCGCGATCATCATCCCGGAGGGGCACCTGCAGGAGCATGGCTGGCTTATCGTCCTGCAACTGGTCATTGCCGCCTGCTGTGGCTGGCTGCTGCGACGCCGCGCCCTGGACCCCGAGCCGGCCAGCCCCGAATGGCTGTTCCTCCTGCGGCACCCCTGGGCGGGGGGGTTGTTCATCGCCCTCTGCCTCGGCGGCCTGCTCTACATTGAGCCGCCACCGCTCTGGCTCTGGGGGCTGATCGCTCTCGGCACGCTCACGGCGACCATCCTGATCTGCGCCATGCTCGACCGTCCGCGCCTGCGGCGCGTCATCATCATCCTGGCGACCCTGTTCATCGTCTCGGAGAGCCTGCAGACCATCGGCCTGCCGGAGCCGCTCTACCGGCTCTTCCTGGTGCTCGTCTGCCTGACCGCCACGCCGCTCTGCCTCGCCGCAGCGAAGCGGCAGATCCTGCGCAACGAGGGGCGGATCGACCTGCTGGCGATCGCCTTCTACCTCGGCACACTGGCCGGGATCGTCGGTCTTGTAGCGGAGTTCGTCGGTTTCGCCAGGCTCACCGACAGCCTGGTCGACGCCGCCCTGGGTACGGTCTTCCTCGCGCTCTTCGCTCACATGGCTTTGCACCTGGCGGAGGGCGGCGTCACCACGATCATGCGCCTCGACTGGGTTCGCGAACGGCGGCTGGTGCAACAACTCGGCGTTCAGGCCGAAAAACGCCTGAAGACGCTGGTCCGACTGGTCATCTTCAGCTACACCTTCCTCTTCCTGCTGGTGATCTGGAACGTCTACGGCAGCGTGGCCGAGGCCTGGAAGCAGCTGATGAGCATTGAATACGTCATCGGCGAACTCCATCTGTCGGTAGAGATGGTTGTCATGGCCGGCGTCATTCTTTACCTGACGATCATCTTCTCCTGGTTTCTGCAGGCGACCCTCGACACCCAGGTCCTGACGCCAAGACAGATGGATCACGGCGTCAAGGACTCGATCAAACGCCTGCTCCACTACGCCCTGATTCTGATCGGCTTCAGCGTGGCGGTCAGCATGGCCGGCATCGGCCTGGAGAAGTTCGCCATCCTGGCCGGCGCCCTCGGCGTCGGCATCGGCTTCGGCCTGCAGAACATCGTCAACAACTTCGTCAGCGGCCTGATCCTGCTTTTCGAACGGCCGGTCAAGGTCGGCGACACCATCAACATCGACGACCAGTGGGGGACGATCACCAAGATCGGCCTGCGCTCGACGGTGTTCGAAACCCTCGACCGCGCCGAGATCATCGTCCCCAACTCCGACCTGATCTCGCAGAAGGTGACCAACTGGACCTTGACCACCAACACCTCGCGCATCGTTCTGGCGATCGGCGTCGCCTACGGCAGTCCGCTGGACAAGGTCTTGGAAATATTGATAAAGGTTGCAAAGGAACACCCCGACGTCATGGCCGACCCGCCGGCCTCGGCGATTTTCACCGGTTTCGGCGAGAGTTCCCTCGACTTCGAACTGCGCGCCTGGATCACCGATATCAGCAAACGCCCCAGGGTAAAGAGTGAACTCGGCCTGGCCATCGACCGTCACTTCCGCGAAGCCGACATCACCATCCCCTTCCCGCAGCGGGACTTGCATTTGTGCAGCATAGAGACTAGTCTGCAAGGGTTGGTGTACAACCCGTCACAAGATGCGGTCGTTGAACCTCACCGTACGGATACAACCAGATGAACGGCTTCGGCCAATTCCAAGCTGCCTGCAACATGGGAGTCCTCCCCCATCTGCGCACCTGGCGGGGACGACTCCTGCCCGAAGACCCGACATACACCCGGTCGAGCATGGTGCCAGGCAGCTTGATTCTCCGCTTCCGATAACAAGGACAGATCATGACAGACCATGTAGGAATGCCGCCCGCTCAGGGCCTCTACGATCCAGCCAACGAGCACGATAATTGCGGTGTCGGCTTTATCGCCAACGTCAAGGGCCGCAAGAGCCATTGCATCGTCAAACACGGTATCGATATCCTCTGCAACCTGACACATCGTGGTGCCGTCGGCGCTGACCCTCTGGATGGTGACGGTGCAGGTCTGATGATCCAGATGCCGGACGCCTACTACCGGGCGGTCTGCGACTTCAACCTCCCCGCGGCAGGCGACTACGGCGCGGGCATTGTCTTCCTGCCGCAGGACAGCGCCTGTCGTGAAGCGTGTATCACGACTCTCAACCAGGAGCTGGTCCGCGTCGGTTGCAGCGTTCTCGGTTGGCGCGAGATCAGGACAGACAGCAGCACCATCGGCCGCAACGCCCGCTCCGTTGAGCCGCGGGTCATGCAGGTTTTTGCCGGCCGGGGTGACGTCGCCGCCCTCAAGTTCGAGCTGATGCTCTACCTGGCGCGCAAACGCGCCGAGAATGCCATCCGCGACGACAAACTTGCCGGCCGGGAGCTGTTCTACGTCTGTTCCCTTGCAACGCGCACCATTCTTTACAAGGGGATGCTGCTCTCCGAGCAGCTTGACACCTTCTTCCCGGAGTTGGCGGATGAGCGCCTCGTCAGCGCCATTGCCTTTGTGCACCAGCGCTACAGCACCAACACCTTCCCGACCTGGGACCTGGCCCAGCCCTTCCGCTTCATAGCCCACAACGGCGAGATCAACACCCTGCGCGGCAATATCAACCGGATGCGCGCCCGGACCGCCCTGTTCGCGCACCTCGACCTGGAGGATGCAGTCGCGGACCTGGACCCGGTGGTCATCGAGGGGAGCTCTGACACCGCCTGTCTCGACAACGCCCTCGAGCTGCTGGTGATGACCGGTCGCAGCCTGGCCCATTCGCTGGCGATGCTGGTCCCCGAGGCCTGGGCTTCCAAGGCGCACCTGCGCCCCGAGGTGAAGGGATTCTTTGAATATCACGCCACAATGATGGAACCCTGGGACGGCCCGGCCAACATCGTCGCCTGTGACGGCAAGCAGGTGGTTGCGATTCTCGACCGCAACGGTCTGCGTCCGGCCCGCTACTGGATCACCAGCGACGACGAGATCATTTATGCTTCGGAAGCAGGTGTTCTGGATATCCCGCCGGAGAAGATCCTGCGCAAGGAGCGGCTGGCCCCCGGCAAGATGATTCTGGTCGACGTCGAAACCGGTGAGTTCAAGGAGGACCACGAGATCAAAGGTGACCTTGCCGCGGCGGAGCCCTATGCGGCGTGGGTAAGAGAGTACCTGATCCGGCTTGAGGACCTGCCGGCCCCGGCCACCAAACGGGCGCCGGGTCGTGGTGAACTGCGGCGGACCCAGGGGAGTTTCGGATACACCCTGGAAGAGATGCGGGAGATCCTGGCGCCGATGGCGGTCAATGCCCAGGAACCGGTCGGCTCGATGGGGACCGATACTCCGGTCGCGGTGTTGTCGAAGCACAGCAAGCTGCTTTACTGGTATTTCAAACAGCTCTTCGCCCAGATCACCAATCCGCCGATTGATCCCTTGCGCGAAGAAATCGTCATGAGCCTGACCCAGTACATCGGGCCGGCGCGTAATATTCTGATGCCTGGCCCGGAACACTGCCAGATGCTGGAAATTGACCACCCGGTTATCACCAACGATGTGCTCGAGCAGCTGCGCCACAGCAACATCCAGGGCTTTCGCGGCACGACACTCAGCACGCTGTTCGATGCCACTCGGGGGCCGGAGGCCCTGGAGCAGCGCCTGGAGACGCTGTTTACCGAAGCCGAAGCCGCCGTCGATGCCGGGCGCACCATTCTGGTGCTGTCGGATCGCGGCGTCTGTGCCGACAAGGCTCCGATCCCGGCGCTGCTGGCCCTGTCCAGCATCCATCACCACCTGATCCGGACCGGCAAGCGCAGCCAGTGCTCACTCATCGTTGAAACCGGTGAAGCACGCGAAGTCCACCACTTCGCCCTGCTGGTCGGCTACGGCGCCGCGGCGATCAACCCCTACCTGGTTTTCGAGACGCTGCAGGGGATGGTGAATGACGGCATGCTCGCCGGCCTGGACGGCAACAAGCAGGCTGACGAAGAAACCGACATCTTCTACCAGTACACCAAGAACTATATCAAGGCAGTCGGCAAGGGTTTGCTGAAGGTCTTCTCCAAGATGGGGATCAGCACTCTGCAGAGCTACTGCAGCGCGCAGATTTTCGAGGCGGTCGGTCTGAACCAGGAGTTTATCGCCAAATACTTCCCCGGCACCGCCAGCCGTATCGGCGGCGCCGGCCTGCGGGAGATCGCCACCGAGAGCCTGATGCGCCATCACGTTGCCTACGCCGAGCAGGTGGACCCCAACCGCGATCTGGATCGCGGCTCCGAGTACTCCTGGCGCCGCGAAGGGGAAGCGCACCTCATGAACCCGGAGGTTATCGCCCTTCTGCAGCACGCCGTGCGTTCCGGCAATCGCGATGACTACAAG
>JBFIMV010000059.1:0-9572 GCA_041611575.1 Desulfuromonadales bacterium
CGAAGATGTTGAGATCTACCAGGTGGCCGATGAACTGCGCGATCGCTTCGGCGAACTGCCGGCGCCGGCGGAGCTGCTGCTCGAAGTCATGAAGCTGCGCGTGCTGATGAAGCGCCTGTTCGTTGAGCTGGCCGAATATGACGGACACAACCTGGTCTTTGCCTTTCCGGCCAATACCAGGGTGACACCCGAGCAGATTTTCGCCCTGCTCAAGGATGCCGGTCGCTACCGGTTCAGCCCCGATTTTCGCCTCAGCATCCGTCTTGGCCGGCTCCCGCGGGAAGAGGCCCTGGCCGCCGCCAAAAAGGAATTGCAAGCGTTTTGCGGGCTATGATAGGTTGAACCTCCCTGATCTCAGGCCACCCAGGAATCCCGTGAGCATGCCTCGAATGAAGAAGCTGATCCTGTTTATATGCTGTTGTCTCGTTATCCTCCCCGGATGCCGTTCCGAGGCGCCGGCCGAAGCGCGTCCCCTGCTCCAGATCAACGACCGGGCTGTCGATCGGCAAGAGTTCTTTGCCTCTTTCGAGAAAACCCTGCAGAAGGATCAGCCGCTGAGTCGAGAAGAACGACAGGAGCTGATGCGGGCTTATCTGGTTCAGCTGATCGATCGCGAGCTGATCCATGCCGAGGCGAAACGCCTCAACATCACGGTGACCGAGAGCGCGGTCGAAAATGCGCTGCAAAGCTACCGCCAGGATTACCCCGGGAGCAGTTTCGAGACGATGCTCGAGGACCGGGGAATGACGCTGGAGAACTGGCGCGAAGAGCTTCACGAGAGCCTGATCATGGAAACCCTCCTTGAGCAGACCGTTTATGCGCGGATCGAAATCAGCGACATGGAGGTCGCCGCTTATTACGAAGAGAACCGGGAACAGTTCGATCGACCGGCCCAGGTGCGTGCCCGCCAGATCGTGGTGGCCAGCGAGGAGGAGGGGCAACGCATCCTCGGCCTGCTGCAGAAGGGTCAGCCGTTCGCCGAACTGGCGGCCGAGTACTCGCTCTCTCCGGACGGCCAACAGGGGGGGGATCTCGGCTTTTTCGGCAAGGGGGAAATGCCGCAGGAGTTCGACGCCGTGGTCTTTGACTTGCCGCTCAACCGCCTGAGTAAACTGATCAAGAGTGAATATGGCTATCATATCTTTCTGGTTGAGGAAAAACGCAAGGCCGCACGCCTGAGCAAAGAAGAAGCCGAAGCCGAAATCCGGGCCGTGCTGGAGACCATCAAGCGCGAAGAACTCTATCACGAGTGGCTGCAGGAGTTGCGGGCCCGCGCCACCATCAACGTGGACTGGGCGCAGCTCGAAACGACCGATAAAACACCAAAATAGGGAAAGAGACTGCTATGAAACATGCTGGAATTCTGCTGTTGCTGTTGTTCATAGTCGGCTTGGCCCAGGTTGATGCGCAAACAATCAGTCGCATAGCCGCCGTGGTCAACAACGACATCATAACCACGAATCAGCTTGACCAGAAATTGCAGGCACAGCTGGCCAAGCAGGACCGGCAACCCTCGCCGGCCCAGATGGGCGTATTGCGCCAGGAGCTGCTGTCGCGCATGATCGAGGAATCCCTGGTGCAGCAGCGCATCCGGGCTCTCAAGCTGAGCGTCTCAGAAGAAGAGATCGAGACCGCCCTGCTCGACGTCCAGAAGAAAAACCAGCTGACGCGGGAGGCTCTCAAGGAGGCGGTTCTGGTGCAGGGCTTGACTTTCGAGGAGTACCGCGACAACCTGCGACAGCAGATTTTGCGTTACAAGCTGGTCGGTACGGAGGTCCGCAGCCAGGTTGATGTCACCGAACAGGAAGTCGTCGAATATTTCCGCGCTCATCTCGATGACTATCGTTTCGCACCTGAAGTCCAACTCAGCGCTTTGACCTTCCCGCTCCCCAAGACCGCCGGTGCCGAAGAGCGCGAGCGTCTCAGGGCCGGAGCGCGCGAGGCCCTCGTGCGGTTGCGGCAGCAGGAACCCTTGGCGCAGGTGACGGCGGCGTACAAAGCCAGCCATGGCGCCACCTGGAGCGAACTCGGGCGCTTTGCCGACAGCGAGCTGACCCAGGCGTTCGTCAAGGCCCTTGAAGGGGTCAATGTTGACGCCTACAGCGAGCCGGTGGAAACCGGCGAAGCCATCTCGCTGTTGCGGGTCGATGCCCGTCACCCCGGAGGGCTGAGGCAGTTCGACAGCGTCAAAGGAGAAATTCGCCAGATGATCGTTGACCAGAAAACCGATGCGCGCATCAAGGAATGGACCCGGGCCCTGCGGGCCAAGGCCTTTATTGACATCCGGCTATAGGCGCGCAGGGTGTTTTTTCGAGAACAACAAAGCCCGCCTGCACGTGCAGGCGGGCTTTGTTGTGGCCGGACCGGGGTCAACCATTCAGGGCCCCTTTGGCGGTTATGAAGTGCTTTTGAAAGGTCTGTCGTTCCGTTGCGTCAAACTCGATGAAGAGGACGCCGCTGCGGCACAGTTCATCGTTCTCCGGTTGGCTGTTGACGACCTGGCCGACCAGCTGCACCATGTCGTTGTGCAGTCCAAGGGTGATGCGCAGTTTCTGCCCGGGCTCGAAAAACTGACCGGTCTCAAGGCGCAGTCCGGATTCGCTGACGTCCAGAGTGCGGGCCAGGCCGCGACCTTCCACGCGCCCGCCGTCAGAGAGAATCTCGTAATCGAGAAAATTCAGGGCATAGCGCCTTTCTGCCTTTCGGCGTTCGAAAAGGTCATCGCTCATTTCTTCTTCTCCCTCAAGCCGGGCCTCAATACATAAACTCACATTGAGTATAACCGCCCTGCCACCGTTTGAAAACCGCCTTGGTGGCAAGTTGCCCCAGCAGCGGGCAAAAGGAGGAAACAGAGTTGTTGCGGTTTGTTGCGCTGGGATATACTTTGGGTGCATCAGAACGCTGTGACTCCGGCTGAGAAACGACAGGAGTATGACAAGACCGCTGATCATCACCATGGGCGACCCGACGGGGGTCGGCCCGGAAATCATCGTGCGTGCCGCAGCCGAGGGCTCTTTCATGTCGCTGGCGTATCCGTTGCTGGTTGCAGGTGACATGAACGTGCTCCAGCGGGCGGCGGGTGCCTGTGGCATTGATGCCAGCCTGCGCGAGAGTTCCAGTCGACCGATGGCAGATGCGGAGCTGCTCTGCAATGGCCATCCCCTGCCGGTGCGCCGGTTGTCGCATCTCGCTGTTGAGCGCGTGGCTTACGGGCATCCCGACAGCGACTGTGGCCGGGCCATGGCGGCCTACATCTCCTGGGCCTGTGACCGGGCTCTCGCCGGTGACGCGGCCGGGATGGTGACGGCTCCGATCAGCAAGGTGGCCCTGCAGGCGGCCGGAGAAGCTTTTCCGGGGCACACCGAGCTTCTGGCGGCGCGTTGTGGGATCCGTGATGTCGTCATGATGCTGGCAGGAGATCGGCTTCGCGTCTGCCTGGTGACCACGCATTGCGCGCTCCGCGAGGTCCCGGCAAGGTTGACACAGGAGCGCATCCTGACGACCCTGCGGATCACGGCGCAGGGCCTCCGGCAGCAGTTCGGTATCTCCAGGCCGCGGCTCGCCGTGCTCTCCCTGAACCCGCACGCCGGCGAGAACGGACTGTTCGGCGATGAGGAGCAACGCATCATCTCTCCGGCGATTGCTGTCGCTCGGGCCGAGGGGCTGGCGGCAAGCGGGCCGCACAGCGCCGATTCGCTCTTCTGGTTCGCCGCACAGGGGCACTACGACGCGGTGATCTGCATGTACCACGATCAGGGACTCATCCCGCTGAAGCTGCTGCACTTCGACGACGGCGTCAACGTCACCCTCGGATTGCCGATCGTGCGCACCTCCGTCGACCACGGGACGGCCTATGACCTGGCCGGAACTGGCAAGGCCAGCCCGGCGAGCCTGGTCGCCGCCGTGCGCATGGCCGCACACATGGCGGACAAGTCGAGTGTTTAACCGTGGGACAATTCAAAATTAAAAATTCAAATTTAAAAATTGGCTTTTCAAATGGCTGACAAGATCATCATCAAGGGTGCCTGCGAGCACAACCTCAAGTGCATCGACGTCGAAATCCCGCGCGACAAACTGGTGGTGATCACCGGCGTCTCGGGCTCCGGCAAGAGCACCCTCGCCTTCGATACCATCTATGCCGAGGGGCAGCGGCGCTATGTCGAAAGCCTCTCCGCCTACGCGCGCCAGTTTCTCGAGCAGATGGACAAGCCCGACGTCGAGAGCATCGAGGGGCTGTCTCCGGCCATCTCCATCGAGCAGAAGACCACATCGAAGAACCCGCGCTCGACGGTCGGCACGGTGACCGAGATTTATGACTATCTGCGCCTGCTGTTCGCCCGGGCCGGTCGCGTGCACTGCCCATCCTGCGGCAAGGAAATCGCTTCACAGAGCATCGAGCAGATGGTCGAGCGCATTCTCGAGATGCCCGAGGGGAGCCGTCTGCTGCTTTTGGCACCGGTCGTACGGGGGCGCAAGGGGGAATACCGCAAGGAATTGCGCCAATTGCAGGCCGATGGTTTCGTGCGGGTGCGCGTCGACGGCACGATGTACGAGCTCGGTGAAGACATCGCCCTCGACAAGAACAAGCAGCACACCATCGAAGTGGTCGTCGACCGCCTGGTGGTCAAAGAGGGGATCACCAGCCGTCTGGCCGACTCGTTGGAGACCGCCCTGAGGCTCGGTGAGGGGCTGGTGCGCGTCGAGACGGTTGACAAGGAAAGCCAGCTGTTTTCCGAGGCGCACGCCTGCGTCGACTGCGGCATCTCGATTCCGGAGATGACACCGCGCATGTTTTCCTTCAACAACCCCTACGGGGCCTGCGCAGATTGCTCCGGTTTGGGGACCCGCATGTATTTCGACCCCGAGCAGGTGGTTCCCAACCCGCGGCTCTCCGTGCGGGAAGGGGCGATTGCCCCCTGGGCGACCCGCACCGGCTTCTACTACCAACAGGTCCTCGAAGCCCTGGCCGATTATTATGAATTCGACATCCGGGCGCCTTTCGCCGAGTTGCCTGAACGGCTCAGGCAGGTCCTCCTGTATGGCTCCGGCAAGGAACAGGTCCGCTTCTTCTACGACCAGGCCAACCGCCGGCATTATTATCACAAGCCTTTTGAAGGGGTGATACCAAACCTCGAGCGGCGGTTGCGCGAAACGGATTCCGACGCGACCCGCGAGAAGCTCGAGCAGTATATGAACATCATGCCCTGCCCTTCATGCCAGGGGGCAAGGCTCAAGCCCGAGTCCCTGTGCGTCAAGATCGCCGGCCAGAATATCCAGCAGATCTGTGCCCTGAGCGTGACGAATGCTGAAGCGTTCTTTGCCGGGCTGCAACTCCCTGCCAAGGAGGCCGAGATCGCCAGGCGCGTCCTCAAGGAGATTCGCGAGCGCCTCTCTTTCCTGGTCAATGTCGGCCTTGATTATCTGACCCTGGAGCGCACTTCGGGGACGCTCTCCGGCGGGGAGAGCCAGCGCATCCGCCTGGCGACCCAGATCGGCTCGTCCCTGGTCGGCGTCCTCTACATCCTGGACGAACCGTCGATCGGCCTGCATCAGCGCGACAATCGACGATTGCTGGAAACCCTGAAGCGGCTGCGTGACCTGGGGAACACCGTGCTGGTCGTCGAGCACGATGAAGAGACCATCCTCGAAGCCGACCACGTCATCGACATGGGGCCAGGGGCCGGTCGCAACGGCGGTGAAGTCGTCGCCCAGGGGAGCCCGCGGGATATTCTCAACCATCCCGGTTCGCTGACCGGCGATTACCTGGCGGGACGCCTGGCCATTCCGTTGCCGAAAAAGCGGCGCAAGGCAGCGGGTTGGCTGCGCATAGAGGGGGCGGCAGCCAACAATCTCAAAGAGATCGATGTCGACATCCCGCTTGGTGTCATGACCTGTGTCACCGGCGTTTCCGGTTCGGGGAAATCGACCCTGGTCCTCGACACCCTGCACAAGGCCCTCGCCCAGCGCCTGTATCGCTCGCGGGAGCGGGCCGGGCGCGTGCGTGCCATTCACGGGCTCGAACAGCTCGACAAGGTGATCGACATCGACCAGTCGCCGATCGGGCGCACCCCGCGCTCCAATCCGGCGACCTACACCGGGCTGTTCACCGACATCCGCGACCTGTTCGCCCAGCTTCCCGAGGCGAAGATGCGTGGCTACAAGCCGGGGCGTTTCTCCTTCAATGTCAAGGGGGGGCGCTGCGAGTCCTGCCAGGGGGACGGCATCCTGCGGATCGAGATGCATTTTCTGCCGGATGTCTACATCCAGTGCGAAGCCTGCCAGGGTGGGCGTTACAATCGCGAAACACTGCAGGTCAAATACAAGGGCAAGACCATCGCCGACGTGCTCGACATGACCGCCAACCAGGCGGTGGAGTTTCTCAGCAACATTCCGCGCATCCGGCGCAAACTCGAGACCCTGCGAGACGTTGGACTCGGCTACATCAAGCTCGGCCAGAGCGCCACCACTCTTTCAGGCGGCGAAGCACAACGCATCAAGCTGGCAAAAGAACTCGGCAAGCGCGCCACCGGCCGAACCATCTACATCCTGGACGAACCGACGACCGGCTTGCACTTCGATGATATCAACCGCTTGCTCGATGTTCTCCATCGCCTGGTCGAGTCGGGGAACAGCATCATCATCATCGAGCACAACCTGGATGTGATCAAGACGGCCGATCATCTTATCGATCTCGGTCCGGAAGGAGGGGACCGGGGCGGCGAGATCGTCGTCTGCGGCACCCCGGAGGACGTCGCACGCTGCTCGCGCTCCTATACCGGGCGTTACCTGAGGTCGTGCCTGAATCTGTGATCACACCCCCCTTACAGCACCAAACCGGCAAGCAGGGCATTGAATACCAGCCAGAACCAGAGCAGGCCGTCGCGTTCGCCGTCGTGTGTCGGCAGTTGCCCGGCGGCCGCAAGCGCATGCAATGCAAAGGCTACGGCCAGCATTGAGGCCGGGCCGTTGAGGCTGAAGTAGGCGGCCGTGAAGATGGCCGGCGGAGCGACCAGGTTGATCAGCCGCCTGGCGAGGTTCGGGCTCTCGAGGAGCAGGTCGAGGTAGATCAGGGCCGAGGTTCCGGCGAGCGCCGCAAGCAGTTGCCCACCATTCTGGACCAGTGTGCTTAAGGCGTAGAAGCCTCCAGCCATCATAACCGCTGTGAGAGAAACCTCCAGACCCTTCAACATCAGCCTGGCGGGGGTCATATTGGTCTGCAGCCCGAAGGGCCCTCTGGAATTTTTTTCGGGTGGGTAAGGGCACATCCACGGGGTTGTCTTGGTTGTGTTGCTCATGGCTATCTCCTGAACAGAAACGGCCGAACTGGCCATCGGATTTAAAATCCTCGGCAGCTCGGCCATCTTGCTTTGCTTGCGAAGATCCGCCGCTTTCCGTGACCGTCTTTCGACCGGCTTGGCTTTTTCGGGATATATGTGTTGCTGGCTAAAAAGTAGCGCGGAATAGATGACCTGTCAAGTCATCTATCGGTTCTTGTTAGCGGCGCGGGCTGACATCGCGAATCTGCTTGACGTTGACCACGTAGTAAGCGTCCTGATTTTGCAGAAGAAAAAAGCCCGCAGTCGAATTGATGAAGTCAAAGAGGCGATTGCGGCCTTCGGGCATTTCGATGGTGACAGTGCCGGACAACTGTTCGCCGCCGACAAAGCGGATTTCGACGTCTTCCCGGTCGCCGAGCGATTCGTAAGCGTCACCCTCTGCCGGCGGATCAAAGCGGATGTGGGTGATGGTCTTCTTGTTGGCAACACAAAAGGAGCCGTTTTCACTGCGAAACGGGAAGAAATCTCCGGCTTCACGCAGCAGGCTCATCAGCGTCTGCCTGCCCATATGGCTGTAGGAACAGGCGCTGAGGAAGACGACGCCTTTCATCACCGAACCGTCAGCCTGGAAAACGACGATCGGGAGTTCGCTCTTCTCCACACGGTAGATACTTGACATTACGACCCTCCGGAAGCTGATGCGGCACAGACTGGTGGTTGACATCACGAGTGGAATCGATAATATTGACCTGCTTTTGCATTTGTCAAATAGAATTAAAAAAAGGAGAGATTTATGTCCGTTTCTTTAGGCAAGAAAACGACCGAAAATTTGCTTGAAGCCTTTGCCGGCGAGTCGCAGGCCAATCGCAAATACCTCGCCTTCGCCGAGAAGGCCGACGCCGAGGGCCTCCCGCAAATTGCCAAGCTGTTCCGCGCCGCTGCCGCTGCTGAAACGGTGCATGCCCATGCCCACCTGCGGGTCCTGGGGGGCGTCAAGGGGACCGCGGAAAATCTTCAGGAGGCGATCAGCGGGGAAACCCATGAATTCACCAGCATGTACCCGCAGATGATCAAAGAAGCAACGGCCGAAGGCGCGGACGCCGCCGTGCGCAGCTTTGTGTTTGCCAACACCGTGGAAAAAATTCATGCTGAGCTCTATGCCGCGGCGCTGGCCAACCTTGGCAGCAACCGTCAGGTCGATTATTATGTTTGCAAGGTTTGCGGCAATACCCTGGAGGGTGAGCCCCATGGTCCCTGCCCCGTTTGCCAGGCCGGGCCGGTGGCGTTCTTCAAAGTCGCCTGAACTCTCCCGTCTCGACCGTCAGGGCCGGGCCAGGATGGCCCGGCCTTTTTGGTTGTGAAGGAATAGCAATACGGAGTGTGGCCTCGGCCATTGTCAGCAAGGCCGCGTACCTGGATGGCAGCTCCCTGTTGTTGCCACTCGTAATGAAACGTTAACACCCCGAGGAGTCCCGATGGAAAAGTGTCCGGTCTGTAAAGAACAGACTCGCGGCAAGAACTGGTGTGACAGCTGCCACGCCGTCTTCGTTTGCCCGGCCCCGCGCTGCGAAACGCCAAACCATCGCCGCGATGGTAAGGTCTGCGCCAAGTGCGGGTTGATTTTTGCGGATTACATCACCAGCCGCAAGATGTATCGCAGGTGCCCGAAATGTAAGAAAAAACAGGGGCTCTCCGATCCACAGTGCAAATATTGCCGTTACTGGTTCAACTGTCCGTCCTGTGGTCATAAGGTGCCCTCGACCAGCATGCTTACCTGTCCGCGGTGTGCCACCAGCCTGCGCTGACAGCCCCCTGCCGTCAACTCTAGAAGCCCCGGCCGACCGGCCGGGGCTTTTGCTGTCACAGTGCTCTGCTATAATGACTATTAAACCTGAGTACCTCACCCCTCAACCCAAGGAGATTATCATGACAAACAAGGCCTTGATGGTGGCGTTGCCGATTCTCGTGCTGGCCCTGTTGCTGTCTGCGCCTGTCCCTTCTGCCATGGCCGCGTCGAAACCTGAGTCTTCAAGTACCGATGACGCCTTCGGCCGGGAGATGAGCGCCCTCCAGGCAGAACACAACGAACAGCGTCGCCAACTCTTGGAGAGGCAGAAAGCCGAGCGGAACGCTCTGCGTCAGCGCTATGGCAAACAGGCCGAAGCAGATGAGAATTTGGTTGACGAGGACAAGAGCAAAGGCAAGGACCAGGATAAAGGCAAGGACCAGGATAAAGGCAAGGACCAGGATAAAGGCAAGGATCAGGATGACGATATGAACAAGAAGAATGAAAAA
>JBFIMV010000060.1:0-9563 GCA_041611575.1 Desulfuromonadales bacterium
CGACTGCGTTTCCGTGTGGTCCAGCTCGAGAATGCGTTCAAAGATAAGGGCCTCAGCACGACAGCGGACTCACCGCCGGCGGTCGAGCTGCTGAGGAAAATCGAGTCACTCGAGAAGGAGAAAGCCGAAATTCTCGGTCGTATTAAGCTGGTCGAAGAGGAAAACCAGGGCTTTGCGAATCGCTATGTTGAGATCGAGGAAGAGAACAACATGCTCGCCAATCTCTACATCGCCTCCTACCAGCTGCATTCGACGCTCGACTTCAAGGAGGTACTGCAGATCATCCTTGAAATCATCATCAACCTGATCGGCGCCGAGGAGTTCGGGATTCTGCTCCTCGATGAGAAGACCAACCGTCTTGAACCGGTCGCCAGTGAAGGGGTGGAGGTCTCCAAGCTGCCGTCGATTTCCATCGGCAAGGGGATTATCGGCGAAGCGGTGAAGACCGGCGAGAATTATTTCATCGAATCCATGGAGAACTACCAGAAGGATTACGAAAAACCCGTCGTGTGCATACCCTTGAAGATCAAGGAGCACGTCATCGGTGTCATCGCGATTTACAGTCTCCTGGTGCAGAAAGAGAAATTCACGAACGTCGACTACGAGCTGTTCACGCTCTTGGCGGGGCACGCTGCAACCGCAGTGTTCTCCTCGCGCATGTACTCGGACTCAGAACGCAAATTATCGACAATCCAGGGTTTTATCGACCTGCTGACGAAATAGTCACGGGAGGGGTTTCATGACCAGTTACAAGGTACTCGTTGTTGAAGACTCGCCCACGATGCGGCAATTGATCGTCTTCGCCCTGAAGCGCATTCGCGGCTTTCAGATCGTTGAGGCCAATGATGGCGTTGACGGATTGAAAAAACTGAGCGCTGAGAAGTTCGATCTGATCCTGACCGACATCAACATGCCGATCATGGATGGGCTGAAACTCGTCAGCATGGTGCGTAACGACCCGAACTACAAGGCAACGCCAATTATCGTCATTACAACGGAAGGGGCGAACGAAGATCGTGAGCGCGCCCTTGCCCTTGGGGCGAACGAATATATCACCAAGCCGATCCAGACCATGAAGATTCTGGAAACAGTCAAAAAGCTAATGGGTGTCTAAGCTTTACACCTTACACGGAAAACCGGGAGGCAAGCTTGTCAAAGGAAGAAGCGATCGAAGTCGAGGGCAGTGTTATTGAGCCGCTGCCGAATGCGATGTTCAAGGTTGAACTGGACAACGGGCATGTCGTGCTGGCCCATATTTCGGGCAAGATGCGCAAGTATTACATCCGTATCCTGCCGGGCGACAGGGTCACAGTGGAGCTGTCTCCCTATGATCTCACGCGTGGCCGGATCACCTATCGCGCCAAGTAATCGTCTTGTCAGGGGACGGGTGCGGCTGTTCAATCTAGCCGTACCCATTTTGCCCTATTGAAGAACAACCGGCTTCCGCCGGTTTTCATGTTTCAGGTTGTCTGTTCTGGATGGAGGACATATGCAGGAGCGTTACAACCCCCAGGAGATAGAGAACTTCTGGCAGGCCCGTTGGGCTGAAGAAAAGCCCTATCGGGTGAGTGAGGAACAGGGGAGGCCCAAGTATTACCTCCTCGAGATGTTCCCTTATCCCTCCGGGCGCATCCATATGGGGCATGTGCGCAATTATTCGATTGGTGACGTGGTTGCGCGTTTCAAGCGGCTTCAAGGTTTCAATGTCCTGCACCCGATGGGTTGGGACGCTTTCGGCATGCCGGCCGAGAATGCTGCAATTCAGAATGGTACGCATCCGGCCGTCTGGACCCGCGAGAACATCGCGAACATGCGGGTTCAACTCAAGCGCATGGGCCTTTCCTACGACTGGGACCGCGAACTGGCGACCTGTGACCCGGATTATTATCGCTGGGAACAGCTGATCTTCCTGAAGATGCTTGAAAAAGGCCTCGCCTACAAGAAGAGTGCGGCCGTCAACTGGTGCCCGAAATGCGAGACGGTGCTGGCCAACGAGCAGGTTGAAGAGGAATGCTGCTGGCGCTGCGACAGCCGGGTCGAACAGCAGGAGCTCGACCAGTGGTTCTTCCGGATAACCGCCTATGCCGAAGAGCTGCTCGACTGGACGCATAAGCTTCCCGGCTGGCCGGATTCGGTCCTGACCATGCAGCGCAACTGGATCGGCAAGAGTGTCGGCAGCGAAATTGATTTCAGGGTCGACGGTCGCGACGAATCGATCCGGGTCTTTACGACCCGTCCTGACACGCTCCATGGCGCCACGTTCATGAGCCTGGCCCCTGAACATCCGCTGGCAATTCCCCTGACGCTCCCTGACCGCCGCGCAGCTGTCGATGACTTTATCAGAAAAGTCCAGAGGGTCGACAATATCCAGCGAACCAGTGATGATTACGAGAAGGAAGGGGTCTTTACCGGCAGCCATTGCATCAACCCGGTCACCGGGGAAAAAATGCCGATCTATCTGGCCAACTTTGTCCTGATGGGTTACGGCACCGGTGCCGTGATGGCGGTCCCGGCGCATGACCAGCGAGACTTCGAGTTCGCCCGCAAGTATCGTCTGCCGGTACGGGTCGTCATCCAGCCTGCCGGCGAAGTGCTCACGCCCGACACCATGACCGCTGCCTGGGAAGGTCCCGGTCGCATGATCGCGTCCGGTGATTTCGACGGCCTGGACAGCGAGACAGGAAAAGTGCGGGTTACGGAACATCTCGAAGCAAAAGGCCTCGGCAAGCAGACGGTCAACTACCGCCTGCGTGACTGGCTGGTTTCGCGCCAACGCTACTGGGGGACGCCGATCCCGGTGATCTACTGTGATACCTGCGGCGTGGTGCCGGTCCCCGAAAGTGACCTGCCGATCCAGCTGCCGACGGAGATCGCGTTCACGGGCGAGGGGGGAAGTCCTCTTGCCGGCCTCTCTTCCTTCGTCAACACGTCTTGTCCCGCATGTGCCCGTCCGGCGCGACGGGAGACGGATACGTTCGACACCTTCGTCGAAAGTTCATGGTATTTCCTGCGGTTCGCCTGCCCGCATTTCACCCAGGCACCGGTCGAGCGATCCGCTGTCGATTACTGGCTGCCGGTCGATCAGTACATCGGTGGCGTTGAACATGCCGTAATGCACCTGCTGTACGCGCGATTCTGGACCAAGATCATGCGGGACATCGGCATGATCGCCCTCGACGAACCTTTTGAAAACCTCCTGACCCAGGGGATGGTCTGCAAGGAGACGCGCGCCTGTCCTGAGCATGGCTGGCTTTACCCCGAAGAGGTACTCGACGGACGTTGCTCGCGCTGTGCCGCAGAAGTGGTTACCGGCCGCAACGAGAAGATGAGCAAGTCGAAGAAGAACGTCATTGATCCGGATGGCCTGATCAAACGCTATGGTGCAGACACGGCGCGGCTCTTCACGCTCTTTGCTTCGCCGCCGGAAAAGGACCTGGAATGGAATGACCAGGGGGTTGATGGCTGCTACCGCTTCCTCAACCGCGTCTGGCGTCTTGTGTACGAGAATCTCGACCTGGTGCGTGACGCCGCAAAGATTGATGCTTCATCTCTCGATGGTCCGGCCAGGGACCTGAGGCGCAGCGTGCATCGGACCATCAAGAAGGTGACCGAGGATATCGATGGCAGCTTCCACTTCAACACGGCCATCGCTGCCGTCATGGAGCTGCTGAACGCGATTTCCGCCTTCCCTGAAAAAGAGTCCTGCCCGGAAGTGATCAAGGAGGCCCTGGAGACCGTAGTTCGACTGCTTTCGCCCTTCGTGCCGCACGTTTGCGAAGAGTTGTGGCGACATCTGGGACACCCGGAAAGTCTCGAACTCAGCGGTTGGCCAAGCTGGGATGAATCGGCCCTGATCGCCGATACGCAGCTGATTGTGGTACAGGTAAACGGCAAGGTGCGCGGCAAGGTGACCGTCCCGGCGGGCGCCGATGATCGCACCATTGAGACGGCGGCCTTGTCCGATGCGAATGTCGAACGTTTCCTGGAGGGAAAGACCGTCCGCAAGATGATCGTTGTTCCCGGACGTCTCCTCAATATCGTGGTGGGGTGAGCCTGATGCGACTGTTCGGTCTTCTGCTGGTATTGGCCCTGTCGGGCTGTGGCTATGCTGTCCCCGGCAAAGGTGATGCGTGGGTTGGCGGCGGTGCGCGTGTGGTCTATGTCGAGCTCTTTGAGAATCACACCACGCAACCGTACCTGGAAAATTACCTGACCGATGCGCTGGTTCTGGAGCTTTCCCGTTCCAGGGTCATCGAACTGACCGAGAACCCTGAAAAAGCTGATGTCAGGCTCGTCGGTAGCATTACTGCATTTACCAGCAGTGCCCATGCCTATGGTGGCGTTGCCGACCGCATTACCAGTTATCGTGCAAGCATGAGTGCTTCAGCCCGTTTGGCTCGTAATGACAGTGGTGAGATACTCTGGCAAGCAGGTCGTGCGCGTACCGAGGACTACGTGGCGACAGTCGACAAGAATCAGCAGCTGGATGGGGAGAATTTTGCCGCCCGGCAGGTTTCCAGGCGTCTTGCCGAAGATTTTCATGCGGCCATGTTGAACAGCTTCTGACAGAAATGACGCAATGTCCCTGAGAGAACTTCAATCTATTATTCAGGCCGGAAAAATTCCCGGCCTGTTTCTGCTTTACGGGCAGGAATCCTATTTCATCGACGAGGCCGTGCGCCTGATCAGTGACGCCGTCGTGCCGCAAGACAGCCGGGATTTCAACCTGACTCTCTACTATGGCAGGGATTTCAAGCCGACTGCAGTGGTAGAGCAGGCCATGACCTATCCGGCCTTTGCCACCCGGAGACTGGTGTTAATCAAGGGCTTGCACGAGGCTTCTGCCGATCAGCTCGATGGCCTGCTGTCCTATGTCGAAGATCCGGCTCCGGAAACTGTCCTCGTGATGACGGCAGAAAAGATCGATGCGCGGCGTAAAATTTTTCAAACAATCAAGAAAAGCGGCACCTCGATAGAGTTCAAGAAGTTGTATGACAACCAGCTGCCTGCCTTTGTCAGGGAGCTTTCTCAGTCCCAGGGCATCACGCTGACGGGTGGTGCATTGAAGCTCTTCTGCAAACGGGTAGGGACTCATCTCGCCGAAGTGCAGGGCGAGATGGACAAGCTGGTCAGTTATCTGGGGGAGCGGGACATCGCCGAAGAGAGCGACGTTGCTGCCGTCGTTTCAAACACGCGCGTGGAAAGTGTCTTTGATCTGACCGATGCCCTCGGGCAGGGAGATGTCTCCGCCGCATTGAAGCTGCTTCATTGCATTCTGTCTGAAGGCGAAGCGCCGCTGATGATCCTGGCCATGATTACCCGGCATTTTCGTCAGATGTGGAAAATCAGGGAGTTGGTCGCTCAACAGGTCCCCCAGGGAGATTTGCCGCGACGCGTCGGTATCAGCCCTTATTTTCTCAAGGGTGTCATGCAGCAGGCCCAGAGGTTTGACAATACAGACTATCGCACAATCTTCATGAGGTGTCTGGCTACGGACATGGCCCTTAAATCGAGCGGAGGCGAACCGAGGATGCAGCTCGAAGGGCTGATACTGGAAATTGCCAGGATGGCAAAAGGCAACGGGGAGGGAGCCTGAAAAGGCACTCCTCCCCGGATTGTGACAGGACCTGATGCCAGGTGTCTGCTGCTTTACTCGGACGCGCCGGAAACGTTGACAAGCTTGGCCAGGCGACCGATCTTGCGGCTGGCCGTCGCCTTGTGAATAACACCCTTGCTGGCGGCCTTGTCAATGTAAGGGATGGCTTTTTCCAGGACCGCCTTGGCGGTTTCGGTATCACCTTCCGCAATGGCAGTGCGCAATTTCTTGACGTAGCTGCGCATGGTCGAGCGGATATGGGTGTTGCGAGCGTTGCGAATCTTGTTCTGGCGATTACGTTTTTCTGCGGACTTGTGATTTGCCACTTTTTCCTCCGGGCACTATTGTTTACTAAGTTAAGCTTCCTGTGAGCGACAGTTTTATAACATTCGCGGCAGGCGCAGTCAAGATAAAAAGATTCCAATCTTTAAAAAAATACTACGTAATATGAGCATGTTAACCAATAAAGAAACTGTATTAATAATAAATAATACGTTGTTGTGCGAGGTTTTGCGGGGTTGGCGATGAGCCTGGAAAAGAAACAGATCAGCCAGGCGACCGGTGTGCTGGCCATTGCAACACTCGCCAGCCGGGTCGCCGGCCTGGCTCGCGACATGGTCGTTGCCGCGGTTTTCGGTGTCGGTATGGCGACAGATGCCTTTTTTGTTGCCTTCACCATCCCCAACATGTTGCGTCGCTTCTTCGCCGAGGGATCTCTGACCGCGGCCTTCGTGCCGACGTTTACGGATGTGCTGCATCACAAGGGGGCCGAGGAAGCCCGTACGGTGGTGCGCATCTGCTGGACACTTCTGCTGTTGGTCATGACGGTCGTTACCTTGTGCGGCATTCTCGGGTCGCCCTGGCTGGTCAAGGTGATCGGTTACGGATTCGTCGGTACGGAAGGCAAACTGGCGCTGACGGATACGCTTAACCGCCTGATGTTCCCATACATCTTTTTTGTCAGCCTGGTCGCTCTTTTTGCTGGGGTCCTCAATGTTTCCGGGCACTTTCTTCTGCCCGCACTTTCACCTGTCCTTCTGAACCTGTCGATCATTGCCGGCTCTCTTGTTCTTGCCCCCCACCTCGAGGAACCGATTACGGCCCTGGCCTATGGCGTCCTGATCGGCGGCATTGTGCAGTTTGTGATGCAGCTGCCCGCCATGTCGCGTCATGGCTATGACCTGCGTCTGAATTTCAATTTTCGTCACTCGGCAGTCGTGCGCGTCGTCAGCCTCATGGTGCCGGGAATCCTCGGTGTCGCCATCTACCAGGTCAACATCGTGGTCACGCGCCTGATGGCGTCATTTCTGCAAGAAGGAAGCATCTCCTGGCTCTACTACGGACAGCGGCTCTTCGAGTTCCCGCAGGGAATCTTCATCGTCTCGCTGGCCCAGGCCGTGTTGCCGGCAATGAGCCGACAGGTCGCTGTGGAAGATCATGATGGTTTTCGTGAGTCTCTCCGTTTTGCCCTGGTCCTGATACTGCTGGTCACCGTTCCTGCGGCTGTCGGCCTGATCCTCTGCAGCCAGGCGATCTTCAGCCTGTTCTTCATGCGTGGCGCGTTCTCCGTGGTCGATGTGACCCAGTCGGCGCTGGCCCTGGCCTGGTACGCTCCCGGACTGCTGTTTGTCGGCATCAGCCGGGTTGTCGTGCCGTCTTTTTACGCGATGAAAGACACGCGCACCCCTGTTCTTGTCTCTTTCTGGACTCTGCTCGTCAACGCCGTGGGCGGTTTCCTGCTCATGTGGTTCATGGGCCACGCCGGGTTGGCACTGGCGCTGACCTTGTCATCGGTTTTCAACGCACTGGTTTTGTCTCTGCTTCTTTCCCGGCGTTTCGGAGGCTTCGGCCAACGTGGCGTTGCTCGCGTATTCACCAGGATGATTCCCGGTCTTTTCCTCATGGCCGTCACGGTCTATCTCCTGATCGATTTCGTGGACTGGCTCGCTCCCGGGCCTTTCCTGCCTCGACTCCTGACGCTTGGTGCAGCTATCGGCTGCGGGACAGCAGTGTATGCCGTATCCCTCTGGTTTTGCGGTGTCAGCGAGATGCGCCAGGCCTGGGAACTCATGAGTGATCGCTTCAGGAAACGTTTAGCGCGCAGGTGAGATATGACGATTCCGGTGTGGGAGACGCTGAGCGTATTGCCAGGAACAGTCGCCGTTGTCGCGGAAGGGGAGCGGGTGGTACGCATACTGTTCTGCCGTACGCCACTGGAAGTTTCTCAGGAGATTGCGAAACGCGTACCTGGTGCTGTTATGGGTTCGAACCGTCTGACCCATGAAAGCCTGGTGCAGCTCAAAGAATATTTTCAGGGTTCACGGCGCAGGTTCCAAGTGCCTCTCGATGAGTCAATTCTCTCCCTGTTCGCCCGCAAGGTTCATGCATCTTTAGAAAATGTTCCTTACGGGACATGCGTCTCCTATGGTCGTCTGGCTGCCCTGGCCGGGCATCCACGCGCAGCGCGAGCCACAGGCCGGGTCATGTCATCAAACCCTTTCCCCCTGGTCATCCCGTGTCATCGCGTGATTTGTGCAGATGGTCGGGTCGGCGACTACACTGCCGCTGACGGAGTACGCACAAAGGCCTGGCTTCTCGATTTCGAGCAGAAGAATTTGCAGAAGCCCTAGTTTTTCGAGCCTGTCCCGGTCACTATCCTTCGAGTCAAGAACTGCTATACTAGTAAAATGAAATTTTTCGCTGTTGTTCTGATCCTCATTTTTTGCCTTGGTCTGCTGGCCGCCTGCAGCGAAACCGGCTATCTCCTGCAGAGTGTTGCCGGCCACCTGAACATCATGCGCCGTGCCGAGCCCATTGATGAGATGCTGGCGCGTGGTGATTTGTCTCCGGAATTGCATGATCAACTCAGCCGGGCCGTTGCTTTGCGCAAGTTTGCCAACGAACAGCTGCATCTTCCGGACAATGGCAGTTATCGGCAGTATGCTGATCTCGAAAGACCTTTCGCTGTCTGGAATGTTGTTGCCGCACCGGAATTTTCCCTGGAACTGAAGAACTGGTGTTTCCCCTTCGCCGGCTGCGTGTCTTATCGAGGTTATTTCGAGGAGAGCAAAGCCCGGGCCATGGCCGATAAGTTGAACAAGCAAGGCTACGACACCGAACTGTATGGCGTTCAGGCCTATTCGACGCTCAACTGGTTCAAGGATCCGGTTCTCAACACCTTTCTAGCCGGCGACGAGCTTCGCCTGGCCGCCTTGCTGTTCCATGAACTGGCTCACCAGGTCGTTTATGTCCCCGGTGAGACAGTTTTCAATGAGTCCTTTGCAAAAACGGTCGAGATGGAAGGCTTGCGTCTCTGGCTGCGGAGCAGGGGAGAGGACGGGCAGTGGGAGCGTTATCAGGTTTACTCTGCACGTCATGCAGAGCTTCAGCAGATGATCCTGGAAGTATGCGAGGATCTGAAGCGGCTGTACGCAAAGCCCATGCAGGCGGATGAACTGCGCCGCTTGAAAGGAGAGGCCCTGGAGGATATGGGGCTGCGTTACAAGCGATTGAAAGAGTCGTGGGGTGGTTACACCGGCTTTGATCTGTGGATGTCCCGCGAGTGGAACAACGCACGTTTGGGCTCAATGCTGACCTACGAAGACCTCGTCCCGGTTTTCAGGGCCATACTGCAGGAGAAGTCAAACGATCTGTCGGCATTCTATGCGGAAGTGAAGTCCCTGGCGGCTCTGTCAGGTCCCGAGAGGCTGGCTCGTCTGAACACATACAGGCAATCACGACAGGCAGCCCTCCCGCCGGATATTCCCCCTGGTCAGTAAATATTCAGAAAAATCCCGCAGAAAATTGTTTATTAATAATGTGCTGAAGTTAATGCTTATTGAATCGGCACGTGCAAAACGGTATGATAAACGAAGTATTATTGTCTCAAGACACAGGATAAACATCATTCGTCAACTCTGAGGGGGGTATTGATGCTTGGTGCCATTGCAGGGGATATCATCGGTTC
>JBFIMV010000061.1:0-9555 GCA_041611575.1 Desulfuromonadales bacterium
GACCCAACCGACCGTCACCCCGCAGGCATGGTAGAGCGGCGCGAGCTCCTCGGCATCACGTGAGGCGAGGTAGTCGTTGGCGGTGATGATGTGGCAGGGTTTGCCACCCCAGGCCGCGATAATCGCCGGCAGGGTCGCAGTCAGGCTCTTGCCTTCCCCCGTGGCCATCTCCGCGAGGCCGCCGCGGTGAATGATCAGGGCGCCGAGAATCTGCACGCTGTATGGACGCATACCGAGAGTGCGGGCCGACGCCTCGCAGATCAGCGCCAAAGCTTCGGGGAGATGCTGCTCGTGACCATTGGCCCGACGCCTGAAGATTAACCGGAGTTCGCCGAGGCGGACTGACAGCTCCCCGGCCGGTAACACCTGCATCCGCAGGGATTGCGCATGAATGGCTGCCGCTTCGGCCTGCCACCTGCGGGTGACCTCTTTTTTCCTGCGCACGAGCCCGAGCAGGTCATGGGCAACGCGATCAAGCCCCTTGTGGAGCCTGTCCGGATCGCGGGTCCTGGTCAGCTGATAGTCGCGGGTCGCCGAGGTCACGTCTGGTACCGTTTCTGGAAGAACTGGCTGGCCTTGCGCAACAATTGCCCGAGCAAGGGTTCTGCAGGCAGGTAAAAACGGATGCGGCCCGAGTGGCCATGATGGATTACGACACGACCAGGCGTATCAAGCGGGGCCAGCTCCGCATAGATCTGGAAGAACGGCTCAACGGTCTTCAGGCCGTGTTCGTCCTCTCCGGAAACCGGGATGTCGCCACCGGACTGCCAGCCGAGCGCCGCAGACGGCAGCTGCTCGTGCTGAAAGGGGATGATCTGGTAGCCTTCCACCTGCAGGTCGGTCTGCGCCTGGCCGACCAGGCGGACCGTTGTCTTGCGCGGCGCATCCTCAGAGAACAGGTTGGCCGCCTCTTCCTGGGAAACCACCGCGGAGAACCGGAAGCGGCCGGGATCGACGATCTTACCAAGTTCTGCGCCGCGCTTCAGCCAGAGGCCCTGCAGAGCGTAACCTTGCGGAGCAACCCAAATCCCCTGCCGATCGGCCCGCACCATCAGGGACTCGCGCTCGAGCTCCAGCTTGCGCAATCGGCCATCCAGGGTCGCCAGGCGTTTTTCCAGCATGGCGCGGGCGCTGTCGCCATGCGTGGTGAAGCTCTGCAGCTGCAGGGCAAGCACCTCGTCGCGCTGGGCGATGGTCGCGGCTATTTCAAGGTCAAGCTCGTGATTGACAAGACGGGCCAGGGGCGTGCCGGGGACGACCCGGGAACCGTTGGCCGCCAGGACCTCGGCCACCTGGCCCGGCGCACCGTTGACGACCCGCGAGAGGTCCATGGCTTCGACGACCCCCGGCGCGCTGAAGCGGTTCGGCATGGGGACAAAGGCCAGAAAGATCAGAAACACGGCGGTCGAGACCGACGTCACGGTAACCGCGCGCCGGCGGTTGCGGGCGAGCTTCGGGCTCGTGGCGAGATAGCGGAGGAAACGAAAAACCGGCAGGACGCCCCAGGTGACGCCACAGATCAACGCCATCAGCAGGCCGAGCAGCAGGAACTTGTCGGCGACGAACAGGATGATGCCGCCGTAGATCACGACCCGGTAGAGACCGCTGGCGACGCCGTAGGCCGTCAGCCAGAAAGCCTCCTTGCGGCTGTGGGCCGGGCCTTCCGCCTGCCGGTCACCGAACAGGTAGCGGACGGCCAGGTGCTTGAGCTGTGCCAGGGAGCGCGGCTGCAGGTTCGGCACCTCGAGCAGGTCGGCGAGGATGTAGTAGCCATCGAAGCGCAGCAGGGGGTTGAGGTTGAAAAGCAGGGTCGAGACCGAGGCGACGATCATCATGTTGAACGCGAGGCTGTGCACGACCCCAGGGCCGGTATGCGCCCAGACGAGAGCGGCACATGCGGCGGCGAAGAATTCGAAGAGCATGCCCGACGAGGCGACCAGGATGCGCTGCCAGCGGTTGCGCAGGGCCCAGCTCGAGGTCGCGTCCATGTAGGGCAGCGGCGCGAAGACGATCAGCATGACGCCGACGGTGTGGACTTCACCGCCGAAGCGCTTGCATACCAGGGTATGACCGAGTTCGTGCAGTGCCTTGACCAGCGCCATCCCCAGGTACAGCAGGAACAGGTTGTCGAAGGCCAGCAGGGCTCGGGCTTCACCGCCGATGCGCGGAAATTGTTCGATGACGGTTTTGATGGCCAGCAGAATCGCCAGCAGCCAGACGGCGAAGGCGAACCGTCCGGTCAGCAGACGGGTCAGCGGCTCGCAGTGCCGCAACAGGCGGTCCGGGTCGAACAGCGGGATCCGGAAAAACATCAGGCTGAAAAAACGGGAGCGCGTCTCCCGTTGCCTGCGGCGCTGGTAACGCTCGAACAGCTTGCTGCCGTCTGCGGGCAGGTCACAGGACAGCAGGTTGGCATGGTAGAGCTGGGCCAGCAGCTCGATGACGTCTTCCTGGCCGGGGGCCCCTTCCGGGTTGCGGGCCAGGCATTCCTCCCAGACCTCGGCGACGGTCCGGTCGGGCCTCAACCTGACGACGAATTCATGGGCTTCGGGGCCGATGCGGAAGAACTGGTTGTTGAAGGGGTCCTGCAGCAGGTACCAGGTTTCGCCGCGGAACAGCTGCTTGCGCATGACCACGGCGTGGCGCAGGCTGATGCGCAGGTCGGCGACCCGATGCCAGGCTTCACTGAATGTGCGTTTTTGTCCTGTCATGGTCCCGGGGCCGGCGGCTCAGCTCACCACCACATCAGCATCTGGAAAAAATCGATGGTCCGATGCGTGGCGATCCAGAGGAGGCTGCGGCGGCCGACATCGACCTTGGCGATACCGCTCATGCCCGGCCGCCACCACGTCTCGGCCGTTTGCAGGCCCTTGCCGCGCGCCAGAAAAACGTTGCCCGATTCTTCCGTGACGGCCACCGGATCGACCTGGTCAACGGTGAAGGAGAACTTCAGATGTGGCCGGCTGACAAAGGCGATCTCGCCCGGCTGCCCGACGGCGAGCTCGTGGACGTCCTGCTCGGCAACCTTGATTTCGACGAAGAGCGACTCGCCCCTGGCGACCTTGAAGAGGATATCGCCCTTGTCGACCGGAGCCCCGCGCAGCTGCTCCAGGTCGCCCTCGACGACAAACCCGGCGATCGGCGCGCGCAGCTCGGCCTGGGCGAGGCGCTGACGCATCAGCTCGAGCTGTGCCCCCGCCTGGTCCGCCTGCGCCTGGGCGATCTTCATATCGACCAGGGAGCCGGAGGCGCGGGCCTTTTCGACCTCGCGCAGGTAGCGGACCTGGTTGGCGACGGCCGCCGACTCCTCGAGGAGCAGCTCACGGGCGTCGAGGGTCAACAGCAGGTCCTGCTCCGCGACCTGTTGACCGATTCTGACATGCACGTTGTCGATGTAGCCTTCGAAGGGGACCGAAACCTGGCGGACATCCTCGCTGCGCAGGATGAACGGCGCCTCGACGCGATAAGGCAGCCTGACGACCGCAGCGGCCAGCAGAACGATGAAGACCAGAAGGCCGGCAAACTTGATCAGGGTGTGCTCGACACCGAGCAGGCCGGAGACCTTGTCGCGCACGACATCCTTGATGCGGGCGCCGAGGCCGCGGTCGCGCAGGCGGAACTCCTCGAGCCGGCAAGCCACCTGGTCGCAGAGGATGCGCAGGCTGCGGACATCGTCCTCGCTGAAAGGCAGGTCCTGGCGTTCACAGGTGAGCACGCCCACCGGACGATCGCTCAGGCGCAGAGGCAGCGACAGCAGGTAGGGGACTTGCTGGCGGCGGGCGTAATCTTCGTGGTCGCGCACCACGCTGCCACCGGAGGCATTTTTCGGCAGGAGGATCTCTTCATCCTGGTCGAAGGCTTCCTCCATGGCCGCTTCGAGGGTGTTGACGATCTCCATCTTGCGCTCGAAGCGCTCCATGTGACTGATCGCCTGCAGGCGGATGTAGCCTTCCTCGCTCCAGCCGAGGCTGACCCGGGAACAACGGTAGCGGGTCACCGTCTCGTTCACCAGGGTCATGGCGGCCGCCAGGTGGTGGCCCTCGGCGTTAAGCAGCAGCAGCAGGTCGAGGATGTCGGCGAAGCCGGACAGGTCGGCCTCCCGCTGCCGGGCGGCCCTGGCCCTCTGGTAGATGGCCGGTGCGTCCGCCAGCAACGGCAGGCGGCGCAAAACATCTTCACGCTCGCCGTTACTCTGCCCTGCGGCAAAAAGGAGGATCACGCGGCAGGGGGCGGCGGGCGGTTCCTCAAGGCGCAGACCGAAAACGACGGTATCGTCCGGAGACGCAAGGCGGGTTGTCGCGACACCCGACTTCAGGGTCTCGCCGGCCAGCAAAGAGAGCTGCTTGATGACGTCTGCGGAGGGTTGCTGTGATGCCGGGGACGGCCAGTGGACGCGCGGCTTCCAGACGTCATCCTGTCTCTCGAAGAGGATGCAGCGCCCGGCGCCGGCCTGGGCGCAGGTGAAAGCGAAGAATGCCGGCCAGAATTCGCCGGGGTGGCCGGAAAAAGAATGGATTTCCTGGATCGTCGGGATGCCTGACAAGAGACCTTCCTGACTACGGGTTACTCGGCATTGACGCGCATATCCCCGGTGACGCCGGGGATCACCTTGCCATCCTGGTTATCGAAACGCGCCTTGACCGTGCGCAGACCGCTGGCGGGGTCGATCACCGGGCTGATGAAAACGATCTTACCCTCCCGGTTGACGGATTCGGTGCCGGTGTGCAAGGCCACATCGACCTTCTGCCCGACCTTGAGCTTGCGGCTGACGCCCAGCTCGACATTGGCGACGAAGTTGACCGGGCTGGTGCCGACCAGGTGGACCAGCGGCGTGTCCGGTTCGCAGTTCTCGCCGATCTCGATCAGCACGGCGGCAACCTGCCCGGCAAAGGGGGCGACCAGGGTCCGCTTGCGGAGATCTTCACGGGCGATGTTGTATTCCAGCTCCTCGCGTTCTTCCGCAATTTCCAGGCGCCGCAGGTCGATGCGCGCCACATCCACCTCCATCTCCTGCCTCTCCATCTCTTCACGGGGGACCGAGCCGGTCGCCTTGTAGAGCGATCGGGTCTCATCGAGGTGGCGGCTCAGGGTGTCCAGCTGCCGCTTCGCGGCGTCAACCTCCGAGCGGTTGCGCCAGAGGAGTTCCCGGCGTTTCACTTCAAGCTGCTCCAGGTGCTGGTCGAGCTCGAGCAGCGCCTCCCCTTTCTTGACCGCCTGCCCTTCCCTGACGTTGAGCTTCACCACCCGGCCGGTGACGGCCAGGCCGAGCTTCGCATCGAGGGCCGGCTCCGTGAACCCCGAGAGGGTCAGCGGCTCGGTATGGCCGAACTGCGGCACAAGCAGCAGGCAGGCAACGACGACCGCCGGCAGGCAGAAGAGTCTAACAAGAGAACCGGGCCGGACAGGACACCATTTCAGATTGCGCATTTCAGAAATCCCTCCCCATGATTTCAACGCCGTTGCGGATGAGGATGCTGCCGTCGGCCTGCTCCAGGTCGAGCAGCGCGGTCTGCAGCTTGACCCTGCTTTCCAGGGCTTCCTCCTGGGCGACGCGGTAGCTGTCCTCTTTTTCCAGCACCTGCCGGCTGTTGCTCTTGCCCGCCTGCAGCCTGGCTTTTTCCGCTTCAAGCAGCTGCTTGCGCAGGGCCAGGGAGCCGTTGACGTAATCGAGCCGCTCGGTGGCGCTGGCCACCTGGTGCAGCGCCGTGTCGACGCCGTTGGTCACGGTCGCCTGAATATCTTTCAACGCCCAGAGCAGGCGTTTTTTCTCAAGCTCCTGCTTTTTCAGGTCGCTGCGGCTTTCGATGCCGCCCTGCAGGGGCAGGCGGAACTCCATGCCGACCGCCCAGGATGCGTAGTTCGCTTCCTCGATCTGCTCCCACGCACTGCTGCGGGAGACGTCGAGGCCGTTGAGGGTGTAGCTGGCCGTCAGGTCGAGTTCCGGCCAGCGCTGGTTGCGGGCATACGCGATCTTGATGTCGGCCTGCTTCATCCGCTCAAGGGCCGCCAGGTAATCCGGCCGCAGTTCAAAGGACTTCTGCAGGATCGCGGCGCGGTCCAGTGAGGGGGGGCTGACGGCCGGAGGCTCACCCACCTCCAGCGGCAGGCTCTCGTCCACAGTCGTGATCGACAGGACGCGCCGCAGGTGGTTGGTGTATTCCCGCAGCTCCTGGGCGGCTTCACTCAGCAGCGACTGGCGGGAGGCCAGCGCCGCCTGCGCTTCGAGCACTTCGGTCTCCGCCATCTTGCCGGTGCGCAGGCGCTCGCGGTTGTCATTGAGGAGCTGCTCGGCGATCCGCACCGACTCCTGGCGGAGCTTGTGCTTCTCGCGCGCCTGGTAGTAGCGCCAGTAGATCAGCCCCGCCTCGCCGACGGTCTTCATCATCTCCCGGCGATAATCGTGGAGCGAGGCACGGGACTCGGCGGCGGCCACATTGATACCGGAACGCGTGACGTCGATGCCGGCATTCTTCAACAGCGGCTGCCTCAGGCTCAGGCCGAGCGACATCTGGTGTTCGCCCGTTCCATAATAGTTATCGGTCAGCGAATTGGAGAGGTCGCGCAGGCTGTAGGCCAGCTTGTAACGGGCGCCGGTCGGTGCCAGGCCCTGCAGGGAGGCGCTGTAGTTCCAGTTGCGCTCGTGATAGACCTCCTCGAAAAGGCGACTGGCCGACTCTTCGGCGGTGTTGCGCATATCGCTGTCTTCGAACTGCAGAGAGGCGACCAGGTTCGGCTCGAAGATGGAGAAGGTCTTTTCCTCTTCGGCCAGCTTGATGTCGAATTGCGCGCGCTGCATCTGGATTCTCTGGTTCTGCTCCACGACCCGCCGGATCAGTCCCGTCAGTCCGGAAGGGTACTCCTGTTGCACGGCGACGACCGGTTTCGTATCGGACGAGGCAACTGCCGGCACCGCGACCAATGGCGGGGCGGGCGGCGGCACCGGTGCGGGGAGGGCAACCTGTGGAGACGCAATAGCTGTGACCGTGACGGGGGGTGGCGCCGGCGAGGAAACCTGTGCGGGTGCGGGAACCGGCGCGGGGGGCGGGACAGGGATCGGCGCCGCGACCGCCGGTATTGCCGTCGCCGGCTTTACGCCGTATCGGGCCACGGAGGCGATGCCGGCGTCATCCAGCGCGGCGCGCGCGGCGGCGTCAGCGCCGAGTTCCAGAAAGGCGTCCCGCCAGGCCTCGAGCAGTTTCTGGTCCAGCCAGGGGGCGACGACCAGGACCAGCGAAGGTGCGGAATCTCCCTTGGCGTAGACATCGACCAGGGGGACCAGCGCACCTGCCGGCTGCTTGCGGTAAGCAACCCGGGTCATGAGAGCGGCATCCACCTCGCGAAAACGCAGCAGCCAGTCCTGCAGCAGCGGCTCGCTGGCCAGGGAACGGATGGCGACCGGCTGACCGATCTTTGCCGCCAGGGAGGGTTGCAGCTTGGAGAGCGCGGCCCGCTGACCGGCGTCGAGCGCGTAAGCGGCCGGCGCCAGGCCCAGGGTCGTGCGGGCGTGAACAGGCTGACCCAGCGACAGGACCAGGGTCAGGCCGAACAAACAGAGAAAGGAGATGCGTGCCCTTGATTTCAATTCAATGCCTCACCGTCTATAAGAGCTGTGCCTGCAGGTGCGGGGGGCTGAAAAATGCACATAAACAGCCGTCATGATATCGGAAGACGCATACCGAGACAAGCTTTTCCGTTGCCGATCCTGCAGAGGGAACCCTCGCCCGGGATAAAATCAATTATTAAACGTTATCAACATCTTGTGCTTTTTCAGCCGATGCAAGAAGACGTTGAGTGAAAATGGCTTTTGTGGCACAATCACAGAGCTATCATTTTGAATCTGGCGAGATGGACAATGACTGAAAGCCCATACCGCGCTCCGGTTTAGTCTTCAGGGGGATCACACCAGATGAAAAGAAAGCCTCACGCAAAGTTCCTGCTGGAAAATCTCGAACCCCGCCTGCTGCTCAGCGCCGACCTGGCATTGCTCCCGGTCGATGGCGGGGCCTTGTCCGCCGCGACCGGCCCGGCCCTTGAGGTCGCCCTTGCACCCGGGCACGGGACGCTGGCCGAGCAGGCCATCACCGCCGCGACCAGGGAAGTCGTTTTCGTCGATGCCGGCGTGGAAGACTACCAGTCGCTGGTCGACGACCTGGCCGCCCAGACCACCGAAGGGCGCCTGTTCGATGTCGTCATCCTCGACGCCGGCGCCGACGGCATCACGCAGATCAGCACCTATCTCGCCCAGCAGCAGAACGTCGCTGCCGTCCACATCGTCTCCCACGGCGCCAGCGGCGAAGTCACCCTCGGCAACACCACCCTCAACCTGACCACCCTCGACCGCTACGCCGACCAGCTCGAAGGCTGGCAGCAGGCGCTGACCAACGACGCCGACCTGCTCTTCTACGGCTGCGACCTGGCGGCCGGGCCGAACGGCCAGGCTTTTGTCGACAGCCTCGCCCTGCTCACCGGCGCCGACGTCGCCACCAGCAGCGACCTGACCGGCGCTGCCAGTTTGGGCGGCAACTGGGTACTCGAATATGCCAAGGGCCCGATCGAGGCCGCCGTGGCCTTCAGCAGCCAGGCGCAGCAGAGCTGGGCCGGGACACTGGTCGAGCCAACATTCATCCCTACCCCGACCCCCCTGACCCTGGGGACCATGGCGGTCAATGCGCCGAACCCGACCGGTGCGGTCGGCGTGAAGGTATCGGACTTCGTCCAGCTGGGCGTGAACGTCAGCGACGATGCCGGTGCTCAGGCCGGCATCGCCGTGACCAACACCAACGACACCGAGGGACGCCTCTGGTGGTCGATCAACAACGGCATCACCTGGAACCTCGTCCCGGCCGGGACGATGAACCCCAACAACGCCAGGCTGCTGGCCGCAGACGCCGACACCCGGGTCTACTACCAGCCCAACCCCGGCTACACGGGCTATATCAACAACGCGTTCAACTTCCGCGCCTGGGACTCGTCCGATGGCAAAGCAAACGGTTCCCTGGCCCGCACATCGGGACCGACGGCAGGTGAGTCATTCAGCGACGGAAACAGACCCATCGCCTTGCAGGTGACCGTCGACGGCAGCAACGCCCAACCGACGGCCACCAACCTCAACACCAATGAAATCTATGCCGTCAACACCCCTTTGAACCTGACGGATATCTTCGTCAGCGACGTCGACAGCGGCAAGGTCGGCGTGGCCCTCAAGATCAGCGACCCAGTCGCAGGCCCCTTCTTCAGCCTGCCGGTCTTCAACCCCGGCCCGAATGAAACCCTTGCAAGATATGAGGCGACGACCCAGACCTGGTACGTGACCGGCGACAAGTTTCCGGTGAACGAAGTCCTCAAGCAACTCGAGTTTAAGCCCACCGGCGGCTTCAACGCCACCTTCACCGTCGAAGTCAGCATCACCGACGGCATGGGCGGCCCTCCGCTGACCGGGTTGAAAACCTTCAGCACCGGGGCCGTCAACAACGCCCCCGTTGCGCAGCCGAACACGGTTGTGACGACCGAAAACATACCCTACGCCTTTACAGCCACAGACTTCCTCTTTACGGA
>JBFIMV010000062.1:0-9433 GCA_041611575.1 Desulfuromonadales bacterium
GGCTCGAGTTGTCGCTCGGCAAGGAGACCGTGGCCATGCAGGTAAGCCACGAACCGCAGGCGGAATTCTCCAGTGTGGTCATCTCAACCCTCGATGTGCCCGGTCTGTTCAGCATGATCACCGGGGTCATGGCGGCCAACGGCATCAACATTCTCGGGGCGCAAATTTACACGCGCAGCAACGGCTACGCTCTCGACATCCTGCACGTCAACAAGCCAATCGGCGGTATCATCGACGATCCGGTCAAGTGGGAGAAAGTGCAGACTGATCTGACCTCCGTGCTCGAGGGGCGGGTCCAGGTTGCCAAGCTGGTCAAGAAGCGGCAGAAGTCGGGTGGCCTGCCGGGGCAGAAGCTGCCGCGCTTCCCGGACCGCGTGGTCTTCGACTGCGACGTTTCGCGTGAGCACACCGTGATCGATGTCTTCACCCATGACCAGGTCGGGTTGCTCTATCGCATCACCAGAACCCTCAAGGACCTTGGCCTGTACATCCACGTCTCCATGATCTCGACCAAGGTCGACCAGGTGGCCGACACCTTCTACGTCAAGGACATCTTCGGTCAGAAGATCAGTGACCCGGCCAAGCTGGAGGCCATCGAGAAAGCCCTGTTGGACTGTATGAAGGAATAAGGAATATTACGGCAAGGTAGCTTGTTATGGACAACTATCTCGACCATTACCTGAACTTCCTGGCCGTCGAACGCGGCCTGGCGAAGAATACCCTGGAGGCGTACGGCAGGGACCTTGCGCGTTACCTGGAGTTCCTCGCCGCGGAGCGGATTGATGCTCCCGCAGACATCACGCCGGCCATCGTGCTGCGTTTCCTCGGGCACCTCAAAGGCCAGGGCCTGTCACCCCGCAGCAGGGCGAGAAGTCTCGCGGCGCTGCGGACCTTTCACAAGTTCCTGGTGAGGGAAAAACTCTCTAAAGACAATCCGACCGACCAGGTCATGTCGCCGAAAAGCCTCGCTTCCCTGCCGCGCACGCTCTCGCCGGCCGATGTCGACAGCCTGCTCGCCAGCCCTGCGGGCGATACCCCCCTCGACTGGCGGGACCGGGCGATGCTGGAGATCATCTATGCCACCGGGCTGCGTGTTTCCGAGCTGGTCACGCTGAAACTGTCGGACCTGCAGATGGACGTCGGTTATCTCACGGCGTTCGGCAAGCGCAGCAAGCAGCGCATTGTGCCTTTAGGGGAGGCGGCTGTGGCGGTATTGCAGGACTACCTGAGTCATGGCAGGCCATTGCTCGACAAGCAGCGCGGCTCAGCGTGCGTCTTCCTCAACCGCTCCGGCGAAGGCTTGACACGTCAGGGCTTCTGGAAGATTATTAAGCGCCGCGCCCGCGAAGCCGGCATCAGGCAGAGCATCACTCCGCACACCATGCGGCACTCCTTTGCCACGCACCTGTTGGAAAACGGCGCCGATCTGCGTTCGGTCCAGGCCATGCTCGGGCATGCCGACATCTCCACGACGCAGATCTACACGCATGTCACCCGGGAACGACTCCGCCAGATTCACGCCCAGCACCACCCCCGAGGATAAATCGTGGCTGCCGGGCAGGGGAGTGATGCATCTTAGCCCGGGTATGCATTCTCATTTAACGCTTCAACGTTTGCTTAGTAACGGATTTCCATGAAATACATCATTCTGCTCGGCGACGGCATGTCCGACGAACCGATCGATCGTCTTGGCGGCAAGACACCGCTTCAGGCCGCCAACACCCCGAACATGGACGCCCTCGCCCGCAAAGGCACCATCGGCCTCGCCGCCACAGTGCCGAAGGCTTTTCACCCCGGCTCCGATGTGGCCAATCTCTCGGTCTTCGGCTACAATCCGGCCGATTGCTATACCGGTCGATCGCCCCTCGAGGCTGCCAGCATGGGTGTCGAACTGGGTCCGGATGATGTCGCCTTCCGCCTCAACCTGGTGACCCTGGCCCAGGCCGGAGGCGATCTGCTGATGCAGGACTTCTCGGCCGGCCACATCACCACCGACGAGGCGCGCGAGCTGATCGAGGCGCTCCAGGCCGAACTTGGCGATGACGAGTTCGAGTTTCATACCGGAGTCTCCTATCGTCACCTCATGGTCTGGCGCGGCGGGCGTCACGGCTTCAAGGTGCCGCCGCCGCACGACCTGACCAACAAGAGCGTCATCGGTCACCTGCCGCGCAGCGCAGAAGCCATGCCGCTGATGCAGATCACCAGCGCGTCTCAACTGATCTTCAAACAACATCCGGTCAACCGCAAGCGCGAACGCAACGGCCATCTGCCGGCCAACTCGATCTGGTTGTGGGGGGAGGGGAAGCGTCCGCAGATGCCGACCCTGACCGAGCGCTTCAACCTGACCGGCGCCGTCATCTCCGCCGTCGACCTGATCAAGGGGATCGGCATCTACGCCGGCCTCGATGTCATCAACGTTCCCGGCGCCACCGGTTACCTCGACACCAACTATCTCGGCAAGGCGCAGTATTCCCTTGAGGCCCTGCGCACCAGGGATTTCGTTTACCTGCACGTCGAAGCCCCCGACGAAGCCGCCCACAGCGGCAGCCTCGAAGACAAGATCGAGGCGATCGAGCGCTTCGACCGCGACGTCGTCGGCACCGTCATGGCCGGCATCGGCGAGCTGGGCGATCATCGCATACTGCTGTTGCCCGATCACCCGACTCCGGTGGCGAAGATGACCCACACCAGCGATCCGGTTCCCTTCGTCATCTACGGCTCGCAGGGTGAATATCCGGCCAACGGCGCGTCCGGCTACTGCGAAACCAACGCAAAGGCTTCAGGGGTGCTGGTGGATCCCGGTCATGAGCTCATGGAAAGGTTGGTCGGCGGGCAGCTGAAGTAAGGACTGCGTGATAAAGCGGACGGCCAATCGGTCGACCGCTTTGTAACAGTACCCCCTGTGTTTTCATTGTAACGTATGAAATACTTCTCGCCTCGTCTCGCCACCATACTGCATGCCGATTTGCACTTGCCCGCCCTGACTCTATACTTACTGAAGACAGCTCATTGATTTCAGATAAGGGAGAGAGCAATGATCAAGGCATACGCGGCGTTAGAGGCTGGTGGAAAACTCAAGCCCTTTGAATACGATCCCGGCCCGCTCGGGCAGGACGAGGTTGAAATCGATGTTGCTCACTGCGGTATCTGCCACAGCGATCTGAGCATGCTTGATAATGAATGGGGGATGAGCCGGTACCCGCTGGTCCCCGGCCATGAAGTGGTCGGGACGATCGCCGGGGCCGGCGATTCAGTCACTCACCTGAAGGTTGGCGACCAGGTCGGCCTGGGCTGGCATGCCGGCTACTGCATGACCTGCGCGACCTGCATGAGCGGTGATCACAACCTGTGCGGCGACGCGCAGGGTGTCATTGTCGGCCATCACGGCGGGTTCGCCGACAAGGTCCGTGCCCGGGCCGCAAGTGTCGTCCCGCTGCCCCAGGGGATTGACATCCAGAGTGCCGGACCCCTGTTCTGCGGCGGGATCACGGTTTTCAATCCCCTGGTGCAGTTCGACGTCAAGCCGACCGACAAAGTCGGGGTGGTCGGCATCGGCGGCCTCGGACACCTGGCTCTGCAGTTCGCCAGGGCCTGGGGATGCGAAGTGACCGCATTCACCTCCAACCCGGAAAAACGCCGGGAGGCGCTGGCTATGGGGGCGCACCATGTCATCGACTCGCGCGATGCCAAAGCCCTCAAGGCTGCGCACGGCAAGTTCGACATGATCATCTCGACCGTCAACGTCAAGCTCGACTGGAGCGCGTATGTCGCCACCCTGAAGCCGCGCGGCCGCCTGCATTTTGTCGGCGCGCCGCTCGAACCGCTCGAGATCGGCATCTTTTCGCTTATCGGCGGGCAGCGTTCCCTGTCCGGTTCGCCGGTCGGCAGCCCGGCGACGATCGCCAGGATGCTGTCGTTTGCCGCCCGTCACAATATCAGCCCGGTCATCGAAACCTTCCGCTTCGACCAGGTGAACGAGGCGATGGACAGGTTGAGGGGTGGTCAGGCGCGTTATCGGATCGTACTGAGCCGGTAAATTGGATTGATCGACTGGAGAAGGCATGTTGCGAGTCTGCTGCGTGGCAGCGAGTTTGGACTCAAGGTGAATCCGAAGAGGCCGGGATTGTATGCCGTCCCCTTCGGAATCAAGCTCGGTGCTGCGATTTCTCAGCGGCGGACACCGTCGATGGTAGAGCCTTCAGCAGAGCGTTTCCGAGGCCTGTGATCAATGATTTCCCGACGTGTTCCTTGCTGACCATCTGCAGTCGGCAGGCGGTGCTCGCCGTTATGATGATTCGACCCCTTGATTCGACATAGAAGTCGGTCCCTGATCGCAGAATATGGTCTCGTCCGTCACCCTCCTGGGTCAGCCAGCACATGCCATCCTGACATATGATGCCGACTCCGCGCAGTTTGTCCCCCAGGACGACCATCTCTCTCTCCTTCAACAACAGTTCCATCAGGCCTCCCTTTCCATCGCCAGTGCGGATGTGTCATTAGAGAGTGTTTTTGCGTGTCGCGCCAGATACAGTTTCTGTGTATTGTAACCATTACAGTGCGATCAATGAATAATTGTGACCATTGATGATGCAGGCAACTGTACCTGTTGTCGTTCTAGGTAAGCTGCTACAAGTCTATTGGACAAGCTCTATCTACGGGAGCAGGGGGAGGGAATGGCTGAAATCAAGCTCGGAACGAATGAGAAGTTGCCCCTCTACGAGCAGGTGGCCGAGAGGATTCACTACCTGGTCGAGCAGGGAACACTGCGACCTGGTGACCGTGTCCCGTCGATCCGCAGTCTCAGCAAGCAACTGCAGGTCAGCATCAACACCGTCAAGGAGGCATACTGCCTGCTCGAAGACCGTCGCCTGCTCGATGCGCGCCCTCAGTCCGGCTATTACGTCCGCGCCCGGGTCCCGGAACTTCCTGATCAGCCTGTCGCTGTCCGTGCCGAGGTCAACATCTCTGAAGTCAGCCTGTCGCGCGTTTACCAAGAGGTGATGCGCGACCTGCACAACCCGAAGCTGCTGCAGCTCGGCATCGCCATTCCCAACCCGGCGCTGTTGCCGATCGAGAAGCTCAACCGCATGATGGCGCGCGAGATGCGTCGTTTCGGCACCCAGTCGGTTTCCTACGAACTGCCTCCGGGGAATCTCCGGCTGCGCAAACAGATCGCCCAGCGGCTGCTCCTGTGCGGCTGCACCTTGAGCCCCGACGAGATCGTCATCACGTCCGGTTGTGTCGAGGCGGTGGTCTTGTCGCTGAGGGCGCTCTGCCGACCGGGCGATGCGGTGGCCGTCGAGGCGCCGGTCTATTTCAACTTCCTGCAGGTGATCGAGGACCTCGGTCTGCGGGCGCTGGAGATCCCGGCTTTACCGCGAGGCGGCATCAGCCTCGAGGCGCTCGAATACGCTCTCGACCAGAACCCAGGGCAGGTCAAGGTCTGCATCGTGCAATCGAATTTCAACAACCCTCTCGGCGGGCGCATGTCAGATGATGACAAGCGTCGCCTTGTTGACCTGCTCGATCATCACGCCGTCCCCCTGATAGAGGACGACATCTATGGTGACCTTGCGCATAGCGATGAGCGCCCCGCGGTGGCCAAGGCGTATGACCGTAAAGGCAACGTGCTGCTTTGCTCGTCGTTCAGCAAAACGCTGGCCCCGGGCTACCGAGTCGGCTGGATCGCCGCCGGACGTTTCCAGGAGCAGGTCGAAAGAGGTAAGATGCTGATCAACGTCGCTGCGACCAGCCCGACGCAGCTGGCGATTGCCGCTTTTCTGGCCGACGGCGGATACGAGCATCACCTGCGATCGGTACGCCGGGTCTATGCGCGGCAGACGGCGCTGATGGGAGACGCCATCGGTCGCGCCTTTCCGGACGGCACTCGCGTGTCGCGACCGCAGGGCGGTTTCGTTCTCTGGGTCGAGATGCCGGAGCCGGTCGATGCCTTGAAGTTGTACCAGCGTGCCCGGATGCACGGCATAAGCATCGCGCCCGGCCAGATCTTCTCCGTCGAGGGGAAATACCGCAACTGCATTCGACTCAACGCCGCCTTCTGGGATGCCTGTGTCGAAGCGGCGATCGCAACTCTTGGCCGACTGGCCGGTGAGCTGCTTGCCGAAGGAACGAAAAAATAGTGGCAAATATAATTTTCTACACCCTGACTGTCCTGATCTGGGGCTCGACCTGGCTCGGCATCAAGTTTCAGCTCGGCAGCGTTGAGCCGGCCCTGTCGATCGCCTACCGTTTCGCGCTGGCGTCGGCCTTGTTGTTCATCTGGTGCCGGCTGCAGCGTCTGCCGATGCGCTTCACGCCACACGAACACCTGTTCATCGGACTGCAGGGGATCTTCCTGTTCGCTTTCAATTACCTGCTGTTCTACCTGGCCGAGTTGCAGATCACCAGCGGGCTGGCGGCAGTGGTCTTCTCCACCATCGTCATCATGAACCTGTTGAACGGCAGGATTTTTCTCGGCACCCCGGTCGAATCCCGGGTCTTGCTCGGCGGCGGACTCGGGCTGGTCGGGCTGGTGCTGCTGTTCTGGCCCGAAATGGCTGCGGTCGATTTTTCCGGGGCGGTCCTCTCCGGATTGCTGCTCAGCTTTGCCGCCACCTACCTGGCGTCGCTCGGCAACATTCTCTCGGCGCGCAACCAGCGCGCGAAGCTGCCGGTGGTGCAGACCAACGCTTTCGGCATGGCCTACGGCACCCTGTGCATGGCGGTGGTCGTCGCCATCACCGGCGCACCGCTGACCATCGAGTTGTCGCTCCCTTATCTCCTGTCGCTGGCCTATCTCGCCCTGTTCGGCTCGGTGATCGCCTTCGGCTGTTACCTCAGCCTGGTCGGCCGCATCGGCCCGGGGAGGGCGGCCTACACCACGCTGCTGTTTCCGATCGTGGCGCTGCTGCTGTCGACCCTCTGGGAGGATTATCGCTGGACAGCCATGTCGGTCGGCGGCATCCTTCTGATTCTCTGCGGCAACGCCCTGGCCCTGAGCAGGGTCAGGCGAGTATCGGTTGAGCCTGCAAATGTGGCTGAAGAAGTCTCCAGGGCTGCGCGCTGCACTCCCTGAAAATGGTTCGTCGGCTGCGCCTGATGCTCCCATTTCACAGCCTTGTGTTGACCTGGAAAATGCGGATTTGCTAGAGTGCCGCATCGCGACGAAGACGTTTGTCAGACGTGGAGCATTCCATAGTGACCCGTGTAGAATTTATCAAGCTGCAGCGCCCGGAAAAGGCCCGCATCCTGTGCGAACTGGCCGAGGAGTACTACCTGCAAGGGCAAAGGGTCCTGGTGCTGGTGCAGGACGACAACCAGGGGATGACCCTTGACCGCTTCATGTGGACCTGGAAGAAAGGGGCCTTCATCCCTCACATCTACTGTACCGGTGCGGTCGACTGCCACGACGAGCCGGTTGTGATCATCAGCCGGGAAGACAACCCCAACGGCGCACAGGTTCTGCTTTTGGGGAGACCCAGCCCTTATGAGTTCGTCAGGCATTTCCAGCAGGTCATCGATTTTGCCGAAGTCTACGATGACGTCAAGCTTGAAGAATCGCGCGCACGCTTCAGGAGCTACCGGGACCATGGGCTCAACCCCCATATGCGTGAATGATGGCGGGCCGGCCAGCCTGATCCGCCTCGAGCACGTTGCGCGACTCGAAGCGGACGTCGCCCTGGCGGAACCCGCCGTCGCCGCATTGGCGCGCTGGCAGGCGAGGGCAGGGGAGGTCTTGTCCGTCATCGATTCCGAGACGGTCGTCTACCGGGCGCGCATCACCCGCATCGATGCCGAAGCTGCCGCCTGTGTGCCGTTCGAACGCCTTCGGCATCCTGTTGAGAGTCCCTTGCGCATCGAGGTCTTCCAGGCCTTGCCGGAGAGGGAGCGCTTCGAGCTGGTCCTGCAGAAACTGACCGAGCTCGGCGTGGCACGCATCGTGCCGATGGAGAGTCATCATTCGACCACCCTTGCTGAGCGGGACGCCGGGCAGCGCAAGTCGCACCGTTGGCCGGATGTGATCCTGCGGGCGGCCCGCCAGTGCCGTCGGGCGATGCTGCCGGAGCTCTTTGCGCCACTGGAATTCGCGGACGCCCTGCAGCTGGCCGGCGGCAATGAGCTCAAATTGATTCTCGATGCCGGTGTCGGGAGCAGCTGGACTTTGACTGAAGGCATCGCCGCATTGCGGCCGGACAGCGTCGCCCTCATGATCGGCCCCGAAGGCGGATTCAGCGCCGCGGAAATCGAGGCCGCGCAAAATGCCGGCTTCCTGCCGGTCAGCCTTGGGCCGCGCATCCTGCGCACCGAAACCGCCGCGATCGCCGCCACCGCTGTGGTGCAGGCGCTTTTGGGTGATCTCGCCTAGTTACTGAGTGCTGAGCGATGAGCGATGAGCGATGAGGGCTGGCGTTGCCTGGTGCTGTTCCCGCATGGGGACTGTCCCTTTATTTGGAGCACATAAGAAAACATGAATCTCGACAATCTCTCTGTCGTCCTGGTCGAGCCACGCGGTGAGCGCAATATCGGTTCGGTCGCCCGGGCCATGGGCAATTTCGGCATTTCCGATCTGCGCCTGGTCGCTCCTCGGACGGACCACTTGCAGGACGAGTCGCGCAAGATGGCGGTCAAGGCGAGTGTCCTGCTGGAGCAGGCGACGCTCTACCCGGACCTGGCCTCCGCTCTTGGTGACTGCCATTACGCTTATGCGACCACCCGCCGATTCGGCAAGTACCGGGTCGATTTCCTGCACCCCGACAGCGCCGCGCAGCAGCTTCTGCCGTTGCTTGATGAAGGACGGGTCGCCCTGGTCTTCGGTCGCGAGGACCATGGGCTCAAGACCGAGGAGATCGGTCTTTGCCAGAGGCTGATCACCATACCCACCAACGGTCCCCTGGCGTCGATGAACCTCGCCCAGTCGGTCGTCATCTGTCTCTACGAGGTCGCCCGTCAGCATGGCGAGGCCCTCGGCAAGCAACCGTCGGCCCGACGCCATGCCAGTATCGACGAACTGGAGGTCCTCTTCGGTCACATGCGTGAATCCTTCCTCGCCATCAAGTACCTCAACTGGCAGAACCCGGAACATATCATGCGCGCCTGGCGCCAGATGTTCGGCCGGGCCGGGCTTGACGAGCGCGACGTGCGTATCGTGCGCGGCCTGCTGAGCGAGATCGACCGGGTCGAGGGGGAGCGACGTCAACTTGCTGCCGGGGAAGATGATGACCAGGTATAGAGAGAAAACGCTCGCAAACGGACTGCACCTGGTTTTTCACGACGAGAGCAACCGCTATTTCGGCGACTACCACCGGGTCTGCATCGTCGTCAGCCTGAGCTTCGCGATTGCCGATCTGCCGGCCAGTGAGCCGGCCGATGCCGAGTTGCGCGACCGGGCATTGCGGCAGTTCGGCGAGAGGTTTGTGATGACGCGTCGCCTGGA
>JBFIMV010000063.1:0-9115 GCA_041611575.1 Desulfuromonadales bacterium
GCGCAGCACCGGCAGTCCGGCGTTGGCCTGGGCGATCAGCGGGCGCGGAGTGACCCGGCGCATCTGCGCCAGGACATCGTGGATGCCGTCGATACCGAGCCCGCAGTTGGAACCGATAACATCAACCTGCAAGCCGTCGAGGGTGACGGCGGCGGCTTCCGGCGAGGTGCCGAGCACGGTCCGGCCGGCATCGTCGAAGGTCAGCTGGGCGATGATCGGCAGGTCGCAGACATCACGGCAGGCGATGATCCCGGCCTTCAGTTCGCGGATGTCGAGGAACGTCTCGAAGGTGATCAGGTCGGCACCGGCAGCGGCCAGCGCCCGTACCTGTTCGGCGAAGATATCGACCATTTCGGCGAATCCGGCGTCACCGACCGGCTCGACGAAACGACCGGTGGGGCCGACCGAGCCGCCGACGTACAATCGGTCACCCGCGGCCCGGCGCGCCAGCTCAATGCCCCTGCGGTTGAGTTCGGCGACATCCCGTTCCAGTCCGTAATGCCCCAGCTTGACGCGATTGCCGCCGAAGGTGTTGGCGACCAGGATGTCGGCGCCGGCCGCTGCGTACTCGGCATGAATGCCAGTGACCACATCCGGCGCGACACGGTTCATCTCCTCGGGGCACCCTCCGGGCGGCAGACCGCGCTCTTGAAGCAGGGTCCCCATGGCGCCGTCGAGCACCAGGACACGTTCGCGGATGGCAGCACGGAAATCAATCATTCGTCGCCCCCGGTCGGCACGTTGGAGATCTTTCCGGTCGGCGCCAGCCCCTCTTCGACCAGGCTGAAATCGGCAAACAGCGGCTGACGGAGGTCGACATGCCCCTTGAGGGTCTCGCGCGGGGCACCTTCCACCAGGATCTGCACCTGGCGAAGGTGGGGGAAGTTGGCAACGATGGTATCCGCCAAACTGTAAATGGTCAGCAGTTCGCTCTGGGTCCCGCCCGGATGGCCTGATACCAGCTCCTTGCTGAAATCGACCGTCACCAGGCTGTCGTTCACGGTCACGCCACGCACGGCGGCCTGCTTCGGCAGGACGGGAGCCAAAGCTCCCTGCGGACCGGCGACCAGTGCCTGGACCGTGTCACGCAGACAATCCACCTCCAACTGGCATTCCTTGAGAGTCCGGCTCTCCGCCATCAGCTTCTGGCCGTCCGCAGTCGAAAAATACAGGATCACGTCACGGGTCGACGACTGCGGCGCGGCGTCGGTGACCGGGGCGACGGGGACTGCCTCCTGCGATCTGAAGTGGCCGACCACCAGGCCGATACAGAAGACCAGGGCGATCAACCCCCACCACGGCAGGAGTCTCCGGAACAGAGACGTGCGCTGCGGTCCACGACGTTTTTGCGTTGCTCGTTTCATGGTTCAATCCAGACTGACGGACACGACCCCGCCAAGCGGCGCGCCGAGAAAAGCGCCGCCGACACGCTCGAAGCGGTCGGGGATGTCGGTCACGAAGTAACGGGTCGGGACGGCCGCCCCCGGCGGTCGTCGCACCAGGTTACGGTCGAGCACTGCAGCGACGGCCTTGGCCGTTTCCTCGGCGGAATCGATCAGCTCGACCCCGGGGCCTACCACCTCCTGCAGCGTCTGTTTCAACAACGGGTAGTGGGTGCAACCCAGGACAAGGGTGTCGATGCCTTTGTCCAACAACGGCGCCAGGTATTCCCGGGCGGCCAGGCGGGCGATCTCGTGAGCGCACCAGCCTTCCTCCGCCAAGGGGACGAACAGGGGGCAGGCGGCGGCGTGCACCACCACGTCGGGGCGGCCGGCCCGCAGGGCACGGTCGTAGGCGCCGCTGCGCACCGTTCCCTCGGTGCCGATCACGCCGATGCGACCGTTGCGCGTCACCTCCAGGGCCCGGCGGGCGCCCGGCTCGATCACGCCGACGACCGGCAACCGGTAATGCTCCGCCAGGTCGTCGAGGGCGACGGCTGAAGCGGTATTGCACGCCACGACAAGCAGCTTGACCCGTTGGGCAAGCAGGAAACGGGCGGCCTCCCGGGCGTAGCGCAACACGGTCTGCGGACTTTTGGTCCCGTACGGGACCCGCGCCGTGTCTCCGAGGTAGACCAGCGCTTCGTCGGGGATCTGGCGGCACAACTCTCTCAGGACGGTCAATCCACCGACCCCTGAATCAAAAACTCCAATGGCTCTTTCCGGCAAGGTTTTCCTCTTTTCAACATGGTCCCGAACATGGGGCACTCTAGTGTCCGGGATGTTAAAAGTCAAGAATTATGGAGGTTTTTTGCCTTTGTCACACAAGGAGGTTGGTGTTATTATAGCTGACTAAGGAAGCGCCTGCAGCAGACCTTTCCGCCGGAGTGGGGGCCATGGACTTTTCAGTTGTCATCGATTTTCTCAAGCAGTTCGAAACCACCAAGGTGATGGCCTACCTCAAGGAGCTTGACCTCAAGACGGTCATGGAGCACCCCTACTTCCTCACCGGGGTCGGCGCAACGGCCGTGGTTGCCTTTCTCATGCGCTGGCGCCTGTTGCTGGTCATCGTCATGTCCATCACCGGCTTCATCTATCTCCTCTCCTACACCGCAGAGCAGGGCACATCCCTCGACGGCGGCATGCCGACCGATGCGCTGATGGTCCTGGTCGGTGGCGGTTCATTCATCGTATTCATGGCCATCTACCTGCTCTTCATCCGCGGCGAATAGGGCCGCACACCCCGCCCGCAGGCCGTAAAGCCCACCCACCGAGGCACTCCGGAAAAACCGTTCGCCGGACACTCATCGCCTGTTGCAGTGTCCGGCGAGGGATGTTATCGTGTGCGCGTTGTGCCCTCTGCATGGAACGCACAGGACTACTAGCCACTCATATCGACCGAGGTTGCCATGCCTTTCAAGCTGAAGAAACGCGACCTGCTGCTGGTGGGGGTCGCCATACTGATCCTGGCCTTCCTGTGGCAGGCGCCACCGGAGTCAACCAGTCGCGTCCCCTACGACGACACCCATCGGCAGTATTACGACATCGTCAAATCCGACGGCAAAAAAGCCGCCGAGAAATTCTGCGAAAACTGCCACAACCAGGAGGACCTCCCTTTCCCGGAAGGGCACCCGTCCAAGTACCGCTGCCTGTTCTGCCACAAAATGGTACAGCCCTGAAATTTCGGCCCGACCGGACCGCCATATCACCGACAATGCCCGTGATCACCCCCTTCCTGGTTAATTGACGAAGCGACGTCGCAACTTCAATTGATGTCATTTCAGAGAGTTGCACAGCATTCTCTGGTCCAATCACGTTTTGGCACAAGCGTTGCTCTTGTTCCAGTTCCGGCACCCGAAGCCCGACAACACCGCCAAATACGGAAGATTGAGAGAGATCATGCCCAAGTCGCTCGAGAGTCGTAAAGGTCGCACGCAGATTAACGTTATGGATGCTTTCCTCTACCTGCTCGCCGGAAGCGCCATGCTGATTATCAGCATCTCCTTCATTCTCTGGCTGCGCTTCTGATTCATCAACCGAGAAATTTGCATTAACAAAAAACCCGGCCAACAGACCGGGTTTTTTCACGCTCACAGTGGCAGAAAAAAAGCCCCGCCAATACAGCTCAGCACATCAAAGCCCCCGAACAGTCACCTCACCCACATAGGCTGCCGCGATCTCGGCGAATGCCCTGATCCGTTCCGGTGCATAGGCCTCAATCGCCCGGGCTTCGGCACACAGCGCATGCTCCGCGTGGTACTGTTGCAGGGCCCAGAACGGTGCGCCTTCGATCAGCTTGCCGAGTTGCCGGACGACGGATTCGTCGACCCAGCCGGGGACACAGGTGGTGCGGTATTCCACCGTGATGCCGGCTTCCCGGCAGAGCGCAATGGTTTCGAGCAGGCGCTCGGCCATGACCGGGCCTGAGTGCAGATCGGGGTAGCGTTCGGGGAGCGTTTTGAGGTCGATGGCGAGATAGTCGATCAGTCGGCCCGACAGCAGCCCTGCAAGGCATTGCGGCTCCAGACCGTTGGTGTCGAGCTTTACCGCAAGCCCCAGGCCCTTGATTTCGGTGAGAAAGGCAGGCAGACCGTCGTCGAGGGTCGGCTCGCCGCCGGAGACGACGACGCCGTCGATAAAGGGCCGACGACCGGCCAACTCGGCGAGCAGCTCGGACCGATCAATATCGGCACAGGACTCGGGCTCGAGCACGAGTGCGGGATTATGACAAAAGGGGCAGGTCAGATTGCACCCGCCCCAATAAATCAGCGAAGCCACCCGCCCGGGATAGTCGAGCAGGCTGGTCCCCTGAAAACCTTTGATGCTCATAGGATATTATATGAGGCAGGCAGCCGCTGAACGGTTACCTGCCGAAACGTTTACTTGCCCTGATCGACGATATATTCACGGCGGTCCTTGAACTCTTCCTTTTTGCCCTTGTTCCACTGCTGCACCGGGCGAAAAAAACCGCAGACACGTGAATAAACTTCAGTTTTTGCATCGCACTTGTTGGACATAAAGCCTCCCGATTGGATGTCAGTCTTTACTCATCGCTCAGAGCACTCATCGCTCAGCACTCATCGCTCAGCACTGTCTCTACGCCGCCTGCCCCTCGTGGTGGTGCGGGCAGGCGAAGTGTTCGCCCGGTATGTAGCCGTGCTCCGGGCAGATGGTGAAGGTCGGGCTGATGGTGAAATACGGCAGATGGAAGTTCTCCGCAATGCGCCGCACCATCAACCGGGCACTGCGCCAGTCATCGAGCCGCTCACCGAGGAAACCGTGGAACACCGTGCCGCCGGTATAGAGCGACTGCAGGGTGTCCTGGTGGGTCAGCGCCTCGAAGATGTCGGCCGTGGAACCGACCGGCAGCTGGGTCGAGTTGGTGTAGTAGGGCTCCGAATCTCCCGCCGTGATGATGTCAGGGAAAAGCGTCCGATCGGCGCGGGCGAGACGGAAGCTCGTCCCCTCGGCCGGGGTTGCCTCGAGATTGTAGAGGTGGCCGGTCTCTTCCTGGAACGCTTCGAGCTGGCTGCGCATGAACTGCAGGGTGCGCACGGCAATGCTCTTGCCTTCGGAGGTGTCGATCCCCCGGCCGATCAGGTTGAGCATCGCCTCGTTCATGCCGAGCAGGCCGATGGTGGAAAAATGGTTGTCCCAGTAACGCCCGCTGCGCTGACGAACTCCCTGCAGGTAGAAACGGCTGTAGGGGTAGAGGCCGTCCTCGGTGAGGCGTTCGAGCTGCTTCCTCTTGACTTCGAGGGACTCGTAGGCCAGCCGCATCAGGTGGGCGATCCTGGAGAAGAAATCCTCGACCGAATCGGACAGGTATGCCGCCCGCGGCAGGTTGAGAGTGACGACGCCGATGGAGCCGGTGAGGGGGTTGGAACCGAACAGGCCGCCGCCGCGACGGCGCAGCTCCCGGTTGTCGAGGCGCAGACGACAGCACATGGAGCGCGCGTCTTCAGGATCCATGTCGGAATTGATGAAGTTGCTGAAATAGGGGATGCCGTACTTGGCGGTCATCTCCCAGACCGGCTGGAAACGCGGGCTGTCCCAGTCGAGTTCGCGGGTGATGTTGACCGTCGGTATCGGGAAGGAAAAGATGCGGCCCGAGGCGTCGCCGGCCATCATCACTTCGCAGAACGCCCGGTTGAACAGGTCCATCTCCTCCTGGTACTGGTCGTAGGTGGACTCCATCATGCGGCCGCCGATAATCACGGCCTCCTGTCCCAGGCCCTTGGGCGGGGTGAGATCGAGGGTGATGTTGGTGAACGGGGTCTGAAAGCCGACCCGGGTCGGCACGTTCATGTTGAAGATGAACTCCTGCAGAGACTGGCGCACTTCATTGTAACCAAGCTTGTCCGCGCGGATGAACGGCGCCAGCAGGGTGTCGAAGTTGGCGAACGCCTGGGCGCCGGCAGCTTCCCCCTGCAGGGTATAGAAGAAGTTGACGATCTGGCCGAGCGCCGTGCGGAAATGCTTGGGAGGAGCGCTCTGGATTTTGCCATAGGCGCCGGTAAACCCCTGGAGGAGGAGATCCTTCAGGTCCCAGCCGCAGCAGTAAACCGAGAGCATGCCGAGATCGTGGATATGAAAATCGCCGCCGCGGTGCGCATCGGCGATCTGCTGACGGTAGATCTTGTTGAGCCAGTAATTGCTGGTGATATTGGCGGCGATATGGTTGTTGAGCCCCTGCAACGAATAACCCATGTTGGCGTTTTCGTTGACCCGCCAGTCTTCCTGGGTGAGATAGGAATCCATCGACTCGATCGATTCCTTGATGAACGCCCTGGTTTCGCGCAGAGCAGCGTGTTGCTGGCGGTAGAGGATATAGGCCTTGGCAGTCTTGGCGTGGCCGTTCTCGATCAGGATCTTCTCGACCAGGTCCTGAACGTTCTCGACGGTCGGAATGCGACCGTCCTTGTAAATGACCTCGAGGATGCCGACGACCTGGCGACCGATGCCGGCAACCCGCTCCATGTCGCTTCCACCCACTGCCTCGACCGTCTTCTGGATGGCAGAAGTGATCTTCTGCTCCTCGAACGGCACCAACCGCCCATCCCGCTTGCGAATGAATTCCAACACGGCAACCTCCCCCTGATTCTAAGCAAACACTTCGGGAAAGGTATCACACGCCCAGCAAAAAGCAAAAGAGAAAACACTATATCTAGGCATTTTTTCAATTAATACGCACAACATATTGTGAAGAACGCGTGGACAGCCTGTGGATTGACTGTTCTTGAAGAATCCTAACCCGGCAAGATTCTTGACCCTTGCAAAAACCCCGTGCTAAAGAATCTCACAATATCTCACATCGAGGACACCCATGACCGAGCTCGCCCGCATAGGCATTTCCATCGATCCCGCCCTGCTCGAAAGCTTCGATCGGCTGATCGGCGACAAGGGCTATGTCAACCGTTCCGAGGCGATTCGCGACATGATTCGCGACGCCCTGGTCGAGGATCAGATCAAAAGGCAAGACGACGCGCCGACGGTCGGCACCGTCACCCTGGTCTACAATCACCACACCCGTGACCTTGCCGACAAGCTCACCGAGCATCAGCATTCGCACCACGACGCGATTATTTCGGCGCTGCACGTCCACCTCGATTCGCACCATTGCCTCGAAGTCGTGGTGGTGCGCGGCACCTCCGCCCAAGTCAAGCGCCTGGCTGACGAACTGATCGGCACCAAGGGGGTGAAACACGGCAAGCTGGTGTTGACGACCGCCGAGCCTTGATGGGGGTCGGGGACTGGGGACTGGGGACTGGGGACTAAAACTTAAAACTTAAAACTTAAAACCGCCCTCAACAAAACGGGGCGACAGATTATCATTCTGTCGCCCCGCTTGCGTCTGCATTTCAAATGCTCTCAGTTGTGCTCTGTCAGCGCCACCAGCCTGCCGCCGCGAAAAGCCTCCTGGAAACGCTGGCTGAACTTTTCCAGCTCCGCTTCGCGTTCGAAGGGTACGACCCTGCCCCCCTGTTCGTCGATAGCGTAGCCCCGGGGTTTGTCATCAGCAACACACCAAGCGCGATAACCGCTGCCATCTTCGTAAAGCCAGAGGTAGACCCGGTAACCCGCCGGCACGACCTCCTCCAGGTAGGACGTATCGAAAAAATAGCCGCTGGCATCGAGCGCCTCAAGCGAAGCCGGGTAGCCGGCGTGCAGGGTGCGATAGCCACTGAGGACCTGCTGGAAGCTGCCGAGGATTTCCTCGAAAGCCTGTCGCTCGAGCATCTCGCGCTTATCCTGCAGGCGCTGCAGATGACGACGGGCACCATCCGCCGCCTGCGTTCCGGGGTAACGGTTGAGCAGGAGGACGAGGAGTTCTTCGGCCTTGGCTTCCTGCCCTTCCTGAAGCAGGGCTTCGGCCTGGACAAGTTGACGGCGGCTCTTCATTTCATCAAAGTCACTGCATCCCGCCAACAACAGCAGGGGCAGGACAAGGGCAAGGCACATCGCAGAGAATACCGTCTTTTGCACTACAACCTCCCTTTCGAATGGCGGACAGCTCAGAGTGCAGGGTGATCAGCCCCGCAGGAAAAAGATCACCAGAATGGCCAGGGCCAGGGCCAGCAGGCTTGCGGCGTACATAAGGTACACCATTTTGCCGAAGAGCACCACGTCGACTTCATGATCGGCATCGCCGAGCACCGGCTTGTCGGTCTCCCGGCCAAAATAGCGTGACCGGCCGCCGAGGCTTACGCCGAGCGCCCCGGCCGCGGCCGCTTCGGGATAGCCGGCATTGGGGCTGGCATGCTTGCGGGCATCGCGTCGCATGATGCGCCAGGCCTGCCAACCGTTGAGGCCGAGCAGGAAGCTCGCCGCGACCATCAGCAGACCGGTCAGGCGCGCCGGCAGCCAGTTGAGCAGGTCGTCCAGCCGGGCGGCGCAGCTACCGAATTCTCGATAGCGCTCGTTGCGGTAGCCGACCATCGAATCCATGGTGTTGACCGCCTTGTAAAGCAGGCCGCCGAGCGGTCCGCCGAGGGCGAGGTAGAAGAGCGGCGCGACGACACCGTCAGACGTGTTTTCGGCGACCGTCTCGACGCAGGCGCGTAAAATTCCGGGTTCATCGAGGTGCGCTGTATCGCGCCCGACGATCATGCCGAGCGCGCCGCGGGCCGCCACCAGGTCACCTTCGACCAGGGCTTCGACGACGACGGCCGCCTGCCGATGGAGTTCACGTGCGGCAAGGCAGGTCCAGGCAAGCCAGATGGCGGCCAGCCCGCCAACCCAGGGATGAACGGCGGCGGCAACCGTCAGCAGGAGCCATCCGGCCAGCCAGATAATGCCGAGTACGCCGCAGACCAGCAGCCCGCCGCTCAAGCGTTTGGGCATCTGCGCGTCGTAGCACCACTCTTCCAGGGTATGAATCAACCAACCTATCCCCTCGACCGGATGGGGGAACCGCCGGGGGTCACCGAACAGCAGGTCGAGGACAAAGGCGCAGAAGAGCGCAACGCCACTCATAAACCACCTGCAAAAATGGCAGTGCCGCTGCTGTCAACAGGACCAGGCAAGATCACGCCGCACCGTCCGTTTCCGCCACCGCCACGGTGACGTTGCCGCACTTCTGCTTGTGCACCAGCAGTCGCCCCGGCAGTGCGGCGCACAGGGCTGCCGGTTCACAGACACCTTGTGCGCCGACCGCCTGCATTGCATGCGCCGAC
>JBFIMV010000064.1:0-9095 GCA_041611575.1 Desulfuromonadales bacterium
GCCGAGAAGATCGCAGCCGAGAAGATCGCAGCCGAGAAGATCGCAGCCGAGAAGCTGGCAGCCGAGAAGATCGCTGCCGAGAAGATCGCGGCCGAGAAGCTGGCGGCCGAGAAGGTCACAGTCTACCCGGAACTCCAGGGCAAGGAAGAGATTCGTCTCTCCCCGCACTTTCCTTCCTTCGTGGCGACACTACAGGAAGAGGACGTGGCGGAGCTTGAGAAACTTGTTGAGCAACTCAAGACACAGAAGCTGATCAGAATAGACGTGATCGGCCATACCGACAATCTGCCGATCGTCGAACGAAGTCGCCATATCTTTGCTGACAACAAGGCCCTGTCACAGGCTCGTGCACGCAATGTCGCCGTATACTTGCAACAGCGGCTTGGAGTTCCATCCGAAGCCATCAGCCTGCGTGGCCTTGGCGACAGCGCACCAGCGGCCGACAATACGACCGAAGCCGGCAGAGCACTCAATCGCCGTGTCGAGGTTTCCCTGGTCGTCGCGCCAGTCGAAACAATCGCACGGCTGGACCCGGTCATCAACAGATGATCAATATTGTCTGACTTCAAACGAGCTTCTAAACCATTGAAGGGCGGCCAATGCGGCCGCCCTTCAATGTTCAGAACATATCCCTAGAATTCTCTAGCGCAGCTGCTTCCCCAGGTAGAGGAAGGTGAAACCCACCGAGAGGCTGGCGAAGAAGTTGCCGAGGTTCTTGCACCAGAAGGAGATTTCGTAGCGGATCGGGTAGGTATCCTGGACCATGTCGAGGCTGAAGACGTCGATATAGAGCTGCGAGCCCTTCCAGACGAAGATGCAGGCGAAGACCACCATGAAGGAGATGAAGCCGGTGCTGATCGGCGTATCCTTGATGTTGACATAGATCTTTCGGATCAGGTCGATGTTGATCAGCGACAGGAAGACCCAGTTGGTGCTCTCGACGATGCGGATGACCCGGCGTACCTCGGCGGTCGGCTCGGGGTTGATCAGCAGGAAGACCAGCGAGGCGGCGATGACGCCGAGTACTGCGAGGTAGACGAGCCGCTTGCTCCCTTCGAAATCGAGGGTGCGGGTGAAGACGTAATACTCCTGGAAACCGTGACTCATCACCAGGATGGAGATGGTGCCGATGATGTGCCCCATGGCGAGCACGTAATTGTTGTCGAGACCCGGCAGGAACGGCAGGGCACCGGGGATGATCTCGCCGAGCAGGATGAGGACGAAACCGACGGCGATGCTGGTCCAGACGCGCGCGTTGCCGATGCTGAAGTAGAAAGAGACCCCGCCTGCAATCAGCCAGAAGATTGCCAGAACCATCTGAAATGTTTCCATGTTCGTCTCCGTTGACCCGAAAAAAAGGCGGCCAGGCCGCCCTCATTCAATAAAAGGACTTATTTGACGAGCGCCTTGAAGCCCTTCTTCATCTCATCGAGCATTTTGTCGATCTTGGACGGGCCGGCAACCAGCCGGGCCGCCTTGGAGAGGTTGGTGTAAAATCCGCCGAGGTCCGATTCGTTGAGCAGGCCACCGTTGAGCTTGAGGCGATCGAATTCCTTGTCGACCAGGGAAACACCGATCTTCCCCAGGTGGGCCTGCGCCAGCTGCTGGAACAGGGCCAGCGACTTCTGGCGCCGCTCCGCCTCGCGCATTTCCAGGGTCTTGCTCGCCGCTGTTTCCTGCTGCTCGCGCTGGGTACGCTTCTCCTGCAGGGCCGCTTCCCACAAGCCGGAGATGTTGCCGGTCTCCATCAGGTCGGCCAGCGACTTCTCGCCTTCGCTGCGGGTTACCAGGACATCGACCTTGGCGCCCGGTTCGCGGGCGACCGACATGGAGACGTCGGCCGTGGTCTCGATATCGGTGGAGCCGTCGTGGAAGAAGCCGAGGGGATTGCCGTCACGGTAGAAGATCAGGGCAATGTGATCTTTCGAGTAGATCCGCAGGCAGCCGCTGCGCTTCTCGTCGCGCATGCGCGTCAGGAGCGAACGGATGTCGATCAGCTGCAGGTCCTGCCCCTTGTGCAGCATTTCACCGTGCAGCAGCGTGTGAATGCTGTAGGCCAGCTCGGTCGACAGCCGGTAGATGTTGAGGTTGCCGAAACCGCCGAGCGCTTCACGGAAGGTGCGGGCGATGGCGTCGTAGGCGATCTGCTTTTCGTTCTCTTTCTGGAAGAGCGCGCTGATCAGCCGGCCCTGCTGGTAGATGAATATCCCCGTGCTCTCCGGAAAATCAAAGCGCAGATACCCGGTGAACTTCCCCTGGCGCATCTTGCCGAGGGCGTCCATCAGGTTAACCTTGCCCGGATTGATATTCTCTTTGACCGGATTGCCGCGCGGCAGCAGGATCATAGTGGGCCTCTTGCAGGAAAACTGTGGAACATCATTCCTTTTTTAAGGTGATATGGCCCGGCATGTCAAGACGAATGCCGCGGATCATCACTAATAGAGCCCCGCGGACCGGAGCTCGCGCGCGACCTTGCGGCGCAAGGCGACGAAATCCATGAAGGCGGCAGAGTCCAGACCGACGGAGACGGGGTCCTGCAGTGAACGGATCAGGACCAGCTCGCGATAGGCCCCCTCAAGAGGCTGCCCGGTCATCTCCGCCATGGCGGCGACCAGCTGGCGGCGGTTGTCCAGATCGACCCCCTCGCTGACGACCAATGCCCCGTCAGCGTCGCACAGGTGCGCTGTCAACCGGCAGTCCGGGCCGAACAGGCCGGGTCCGTCCAGGGTGAAGGCCGTCAGCCCGCCGTCACACTCGAAGCTCTCCAGGTCGAGGCCGTCGAGCAGGCGGTCGCTGCAATCAGCGTGGATGAAGCCCCGCCGGCGGCTGCGCAGATCGAAAAAGAAGGCGCCGGGCTGTCCGACCGATTCCCTGTGGCAGACCGGGCAGTCGGCCACCAGACGGCGGCGGAATCCGACCGCCAGGCCTTCGGGGAGATGCTCCGGATCGGCCGCGCGGCGATCTTCCCTGGAGTCCGGTGCGGCATCATGGCGCGCCAGGACGAACTCGGCGAGCTCCCTGAACTGGCCATGTACCGCAGTGTTGCGGGCGTGCGTCAGCACCGGCCGGATACGGCTCGAGAACCCCGAGGCGAGCCCCTCGACCTTCGGGCTCTTGCTGATGTTGATATCGAGGACCTGGTAGTCGCGCTCGGCGGCGGCGTAACGCAGGAACTCGTGGACGCGGACCTCGGCGTTGAGCCGCGCCCGGCCGTCAACCAGGCTGGGGAGCAGCCAGAGGCGCTCGCTGCTGCCGTCTCCAGCGAGCACCTCGCGCAGAGCGCCGGCGTTGACCAGCGCGGCGCGGTCCTTGACCGGCACCACCACCAGGTCGGCGGCCAGCAGCGCGGCCTCGGTGAACCAGTCGAGGATCGGGCGGGTGTCGAGCACCAGAACGCCTTCGAGGCTCAGCTCGCGGACACGGTGGTGCAGCCAGCGCGGCGCATGGCCCGGTGGCGACAGGGCGCGCGAAGACGCAATGTACTGCACGCCGTACTGACCTAGCACGGCGGATTCGGCCGGGGGCGCATCGCCGAGCAGGTCGGCGACGCTCAACGCCGGTCGCGGGCCGAGGGCGAACATCTGGTCGACGCTGAAATGGTTGTCGAAGGAGGCGATGGTCACCGGCAGGTCTTCGCGCAGGGCCTTGAGGTAGACCGCCAGGTTGGTGGCGATGGTGGTCTTGCCGACCCCGCCCTTCTCGCTGGCGATGGTGACGACGAAAGGCCGGCTCATGCGTCCCCTCCGGCGGCCAGAGCTTCCTGCAAGGTCTCCCAGCTCAAAAGGCAGGCATCCAGCTCGTCCTGCAGTTCGGCATGCCGGTCGACGAGCTTGCCCAGGCGGGCATGGTCGACCGCCATGGCCGGGTCCTGCATCTCGATGACCAGCTCGGCCAGGGCCTTCTCCAGCACGTCGATGCGCGCCTCAACCTCGGCCAGCTGCCGCTGGCAATTCTGTTCCTCGCGCCGCACCGCCTTGCGGTCGGCGTGCGACAGCACGCGCGCGCCGCCGTCGCCGGACGAGTCACTCTTGCCGGTCGCGGCCGCCTGCTCGACCCGCAGCGTCGAGTGGCTGGCATCGCCTTCGCCGGCCTTGGCGCGCAGGAAGTCTTCGTAGTTGCCGAAGTAGGCGGTGGCCCGCCGGTCTGCGACCTCGACCACCCGGGTGGCCAGGGCGTCGACGAAGTAGCGGTCGTGGGAGACGAAGACCAGCGTCCCCTGGTACCCCTTGAGGGCGTCGAGCAGCACCTGCTTTGACGCCAGGTCGAGGTGGTTGGTCGGCTCGTCGAGCAGCAGGAGGTTCGCCGGCCGCAGCAGCAGGATCGCCAGGGCCAGGCGGTTGCGCTCGCCGCCGGAGAGGACGGCGACCTTCTTGTGGACATCATCGCCCTGGAACAGGAAGGCGCCGAGCAGGTTGCGCACCTTCGGCACCATGTCGAAGGGGGCGGCGCGGGTGATCTGCTCGAGGACGGTCAGGTGCGAATCGAGGGTGCGCGCCTGGTCCTGGGCGAAATACGCCATCACCAGGTTGTGTCCCTCCTCGCGCGTCCCCTGGCGAGGCGCCTCTTCATCCGCCAGCAGGCGCATCAGGGTCGACTTGCCGGCACCGTTGGCGCCGACCAGCGCAAGGCGGTCGCCGCGTTCGACGGCCAGCTCGACGCCCTGCAGCACGGTCAGGTCGCCGTAGCCGTGACCGACCCCGGAGAGTCCGACCGCCAGCCGGCCGCCCTTCGGCGGTGCGGGGAAGGAGAAGCCGATCTTCTTGCGCTCCGGGGGGAGGTCGATGCGCTCGATCTTCTCCAGCTGCTTCACCCGGCTCTGCACCAGGGAGGCCTTGTTGGCGTTGAAGCGGAACTTGTTGATGAACGCCTCGATGCGCGCGACCTCTTCGTCCTGGCGGCGCTTGGCTTCCCGCAGGGCCGAGACGCGCTCGTCGCGCGCCACCAGGTAGCGCGAGTAGTTGCCGGGATAATCGTTGAGCTTGCCGTTCCAGACCTCGACGATACGCGTCACCACCTGGTCGAGGAAATAGCGGTCGTGGGAGACCAGCACCACGGCGTGGGGGTAGCCCGCGAGGTAGCTTTCCAGCCAGTCGCGGGCCGGCAGGTCGAGGTGGTTGGTCGGCTCGTCGAGCAGCAGCAGGTTCGGCCGCTGCAGCAGCAGCTTGGCGAGGGCGATGCGCATCTGCCAGCCGCCGGAGAAATGCTCGCAGGGTTTCTGCCAGTCGTCCTCGGAGAAGCCCAGACCCTTGAGGACCCGGCCGATCTCCGCTTCCATAGCATAGCCGCCCCGCTGCCGAAAGACCTCCTGGATCTCCGCGTAGCGGTCGAGGTCGGCCTGTTCAGCGCGGCGGCTGATCGCCGCTTCGAGCGTCTGCAGTTCGGCTTCGATGGCGAGCAGCTCGTCGAGGGCGGAGCGCACCTCGGCAAACAGCGTGCGGCCGGCGTGCTCCAGCCCTTCCTGGGGGAGATAGCCGAGCGTCGTCGCGCGGGCGCGCTGGACCTGTCCGGCATCGATTTCGACGAGGCCGGCGAGGATGCGCAGCAGGGTCGACTTGCCGGCGCCGTTCTCGCCGCACAGGCCGATACGGTCGGTGGGGCGCAGGTGCCAGTCGACCTGGCGCAGCACGACCTGGTCGGCGAATTGTTTGGTGACGTTCTGGAGTTGCAGCATGGCGCTGTTATAGCACATCTCCCCGGCGGCGAGAATCGCGTTCACGCACCGCGCGGGCTCCCGCGCACACATTTTTTTGTTCTCTTTTCACTTCATCTGGTATACTCTCCGCGTAATTGCCTTGTTTACAAGGTCTTTTTCGATCTCTCGGGGCCTTTCGCCCCCTGCGGATAAAGAGTTTCGGCGTCGATCCTGCCACTGAGTGAGCTCCCAGTTCCGGTTGAGCCAACCATCTCGTGCCAGGGTCCGCCCCCAACAGTCCAAGGTTGCCGTCCGCGGTGCCCGGAAAGATTTCCATGTCCAAGAAAATACTGGTGAATGCCACCCTGCAGGAAGAAAACCGGGTGGCCATCGTCGAAGACGGCATCCTCACCGGCCTCGATATCGAGGTCGAGGGGCGCGAACCTTCCAAGGGGAACATCTACAAAGCGGTTGTGGTTCGGGTCGAGTCCGGGCTGCAGGCCGCTTTTGTCGATTATGGCGCGGAGCGCCTCGGCTTCCTGCAGATCGACGAAGTCAGCTACGCCGCCGTCAAGCCCGAGCTGCAGGACAAGGAAGAGGGGCGCCGGCCGCGCATCAGCGACCTGCTGCACCGCGGCCAGGAGATTCTCGTCCAGATTGTCAAGGAAGAGCGCGGCACCAAGGGCGCCGCCCTGACCACCTACCTCTCCCTCGCCGGCCGTTTCATGGTTCTCATGCCGGGAAGCCAGACCCGCGGCGTCTCCCGCCGGGCCGAGAACGATTCCCAGCGCAAGCAGCTGAAAAAAGCGATGTCGTCCCTCGACATGGCCGAAGGGGTCGGCTACATCGTGCGCACCGCGGCCCTCGACCAGACCCGCGAAGAGCTCGAGCGCGACTACCTCTACCTGATCCGCCTTTACGAGAGCATCTGCGAGCTGGAAAAGAAGGTCAAGGCGCCGACCCTCATCTACCGGGAATCGAACCTGATCATCCGCTCGATCCGCGACTATTTCACCACCGACATGGATGAGGTGCTGATCGACGACCCGCAGGTCTTCCAGGAGGCAAAAGACTTTTTCCAACTGGTCATGCCCGACCATGTCCACCTGGTGAAACTCCACCAGGAGCGTCGGCCGATCTTCTCCCGCTACCAGATCGAAGACCAGATCGAGACCCTGAACCGCAACAAGGTCGCCCTCCCCTCCGGCGGCTCGATCGTCATCGACCCGACCGAGGCGCTGGTCGCCATCGACGTCAACAGCGGCAAGATGTCCTCGGAGCAGGGGGTCGAGGCCACCGCCACCAAGACCAACCTCGAAGCCGCCGCCGAAATCGGCCGCCAGCTGCGCCTGCGCGACCTCGGCGGCCTGATCGTCATCGACTTCATCGACATGCGCGAACGCAAGCACATGCGCCAGGTCGAGGACGCCCTGAAGAAATCACTGGAGAACGACAAGGCCCGCGTCAGCGTCGGCCGCATCAGCCAGTTCGGCCTGCTGGAGATGAGCCGCCAGCGGATCAAGGCCGCCCTCACCGCCGGGTCACACCTGACCTGCCCGCACTGCCACGGCGCCGGCCACGTGAAGAGCCCCGAGAGCCAGGCCGCCTCCCTGTTGAGGCGGATCCACGCCGCCGCCGCCAAGGGGCATGTCGCCCGGGTCGACGCCCGCCTGCCGCTGGACGTGGCGTCCTACCTGCTCAATCACAAGCGTGAAGAGCTGCTCGAGATGGAGCGGCGCTACCAGCTGCAGATCCTCATCCTCGGCGCTCCGGACTTCCTGGCCGACCAGGTGGAAATCGAGATCCAGAAGAAAGAAAAGGACAAAGCGTCCCACCCGGAACCGGTCGCGGCGCGCTCCATGCCGCCGCTCCCTGCCGAGGACAAGAAACCGGCCGTCAAGGATGAGCCGGAGACCACCAATGAACCTGAACCGGCCGTCGAGGGAGACGGCGCCGCGAACGGTACCGAGCCGGCCAGGAAGAAGCGCCGCCGGAAACGGCGCAAACCGGCCGCCGAGACCGCGACCGGGATGACGGCTGCGGACGCCGCGGGAGATGTGCCTGAGACCTCTGTGGAAGAATCGGCTGAGGAACCTGTGGGTGCGGCGCCGGAGTCGGCAGACGACAATGCGTCAGGCGCTCCGGCGAAGAAGCCCAGGCGGCGCAGGTCGCGCGGCAGAGGGCGGTCAAAATCCGCGACGGCTGACGGTGAGGCACAGTCTTCAGAGTCAACGACAGCTATGGTCTCCACGGAGCCGCAGACGGTGGACCAGGACCGGACAGACGAGGGCGCTGCCATGCTCCCGTCGACTCCGCCGTCACCGCCTGCAACAAGTTCCGACGCAGCCCCAGCACCGACCGAGCAGCAACCGAAGCCGAAACGCCCCCGTCGGCCGGCGAAGAAAAAAAACGAGCCGGCCGCAACTGCGACGGCACCGGTCGTCAACACCATGCCCCCGCTCGAGCAGAGCCCCGCGCCTCCGACGCAGGTCGTCGAATCAGCTGCGACTCCTGCCAAACAGGCGGAGTCCCCACACGCAACAGAGGAGGCCCCACAGGCCAAACCGGCGAGCAAACCGCCGGCCAGGCGCGCACCCCGCAAGCCGGCCGCCAAACCGGCCGAGGCCAGGGGCGAGACCGCGGCATCCACTCAGGCCGTCGAAGCGCCGGTGACGACAACCGTTCCGGGTGAGAAGCCCAGGCCGAAACGTCCCCGCCGGCCGGCGAAGAAAAAAGACGATCCGGCCGCCGAGCCGCCCAAGGACCCAACGCCATAAAGAAACGGCCGGAGCTGATCAGCAGCTCCGGCCGTTTGCCTGTCAGCACCGGTAGTCATCATACGGCACCCTGCTGGCGCAGGAAGACCACCAGCGCCCCGTCACCGCCATAGCGGCGCGGTGCGACCCCCCACTCGACGACCAACTCGCGCAAAGTGTCGAGCTGCCGCTCGACAGCCCGGCGCAGCACCGGCTCGTCGCTGGAATGCAGGCCCTTGCCGGTGATGACCAGAACCACCGTCAACCCCCGGTGTCGGGCGTTTTCCAGGAAGAAGCGCACCTTGTCCGAAGACTGCTCGACCGTCAGCCCGTGCAGGTCGAGCTGCGCTTCGGGGACGAGCCTGCCCTGCGCCACCTGTTTCATGCGGCGCGGCGGCGCCGGGCTGGCTGCAGGCTCATCCGGCCAATCATCCTGAAAGGTCGTGTCGAGCGTGCCGAGCGCCTCGAGGAAGACGCTGCGCTCCTGCTCTTCGCGAGACGGCTGCGGCGCCGACGGAAACGACGACCGCTTCGACGATTTCGCCTCGCCGTTCTCGAGCTTGCGATCCTGCAGAGGTGCAACCCCGAGGATCGCCATCTGTTCGTCGAAGTGAAGTTCGTCTTCAGTTTCCGGCGGCTTGCGCTGCGGTTCGACCGGCTTTTCCCCCCTCACTTTATTCCCGGACGGCGACTCCAAAGCAGACAGC
>JBFIMV010000065.1:0-9052 GCA_041611575.1 Desulfuromonadales bacterium
CGATCGCCCGGCGAGCGGTCCAGATGTCAGGAACCTCTGAGCCTATCGTGAATCCCGGAGTACAGAACAATATGGTCAGAACAAGAAATACGAATGGCTTAGCGTTCATTGCTCACCCTGTCACTTACTGAGGTTATGCGGGCTGCAAATGGGTCTGTTGATCCTTTGCGTCATTTTCCTCACCACATGCCGGCAACAGCCAGGCAACCCCTTGCCATGGTTCACAAAACTGATAAATTCAAATAAACATATATATGGTTTTTACATCCACGTCAAGTTTCCACTCAAAAAAGGATACCACATCATTTATTCTCCCTAATGCGGCTCAGAAAATTATGGCACCTTTTGCGCGAGAAGATAGTGCAACAAAAAAACCTTTGTAATAAAACAGTGTTTGTCATAATATGGCAACGCTACTCTAACCTTGGCTTCATCCACCCTGTTAACCCGTATCTGCTAAGGAGTGCGCAAGATGAAACGACTGCTTGTTCTGGCCATGGCCCTTTGTCTCATGCTCACCTTCGGTGCCGGCTCCGCCCTGGCCGAAGAGAAGAAGGACCCACTTGCCGCCTGGAAACCAAAGTTCGATCCTGCCGGCGCAGAGTTCACCTACACCCTCTCCAACATATCGCACCCGGTCATCGAAGGCAACGGCGTCGGCTACCGCATCCGTGATCGCGTCTGGGACGAGTCCAAGGGTCGTCTCTATGTCGACTTCCGCCCCCTGGCACAGCTTGGCGGTGAAAAAGACGTCATCAACAAGCTCAAGCTCGGTGCCGTGCATGGCATGATGATTTCCTCTGTCGCCGCAGCCAACATGGTCGATACCGTCGGCATCGTCAACCTGCCTTATGTCGTCGACACCTTCGACAAGCTCGACAAGTTCCGCAACACCCCTGAACTGTGGGAGCCTTTTGCCAACAGCACCCTGTCGAGCGGTATCGTGACCGTCGACATCACCGGCTACGGCCCCTACGGTTGGGCCACCAACAACCCGGTGCAAACCATCGCCGATGCCAAGACAGTCAACTTCCGCATCGCCGAAGCGCCGGTCAATAACGACATCTACAAGGCCTGGGGTCTGAAGTTCACCGTCATGCCATGGCCCGACGTGACCCAGGCTCTGCAGACCGGCGTGATCTCCGGTCTCGATCACACCGCCATGGTTTGCAACATCACCAAGAAATTCAACGTCGCCAAGAACTTCACCGAGCTCAACTACGCCCATGGTCTCTTCCTGCACATGGTCAACAAGCGCTGGCTCGACAAGCTCCCCGCCGACCTGCAGAAGATCCTGCTCACGGCGATCATCGAGGAGAGCACCAAGACCCGCGAGCTGACCCGCAAGCAGCATGATGACCAGGTCGCCAAGGCGAAAGAGGCCGGTGTCGCCTTCTACACGCTGTCCGACGCCGAGAAGCAGCAGCTGATCGATATGGCTGCCCCGGTCTACAAGACCTGGGGAGCGAAAATCGGCATGGACTACTTCAACAAGGTCCAGGCGACGCTCGGCAATTGATTCCTGCCGCAAAACCCGCTACGATCAGCGACCGGGGAGAACCTCTCCCCGGTCGCTTTTTTTCCGATCTGCAATGCGGGGGAGAGTTCTTCAATGCCATTTGAAAAGCCCATAAACGCAAAACGCGACACACGGTTTTCACCCGACGACCTCAAGCAACTCGCCGATCACGGCATCCCCTCCGAGACAGCCCTCAGCCAACTGCGACGACTGCGTACAGGCCAAAGCTGGGCCCGATTGGACCGTCCCTGCACGCCTGGAGACGGCATACTGCAGCTGCCCGACGAATCCCGAGATCTCTTGGCCCGCAGGTTTGCAGAGGCGGTTGCCGACAACCGGCTGTCACGGTTCATACCAGCCTCGGGTGCTGCCTCGCGCATGTTCGCGCCGCTCATCGGCTCCGCGGAGAAAACCCCGGACGAAGCAGCGCTGCGCCGGTTTGTCGACAATCTGCCCTCTTTCGCCTTTTTCGACGACCTTAAACGCGCCATGAGTGAAGATGGCCATGATTTAGAGCAGGCCATAGAGCTGGGCGACGCAACGGCGATCATCCGCTACCTCCTCGAACCCTGCGGTCTCGGCTATGCCAGCCTCCCCAAAGGTTTGCTCGCCTTCCATACCGGCGCCGACGGCCCGCGCACCCCTTTTATCGAACACCTGGCCGAGGCTGCGCTGGCCAACGGCCTCGACGGTGAGGTCCTGCTGCACTTCACCGTCTCAACCGAGCACCTGCCTCTCTTCCAGGCACAGCAGGCCGCCTGGCGGCGCAGTCTCGAGGAGACCTACGGCTGCCATTTCTCGGTCTCCTTCTCGGTGCAGAAACCAACGACAGACACCCTCGCCCTGGACGCGTGCGGGGATCCGCTGCGTCAAGCCGACGGCCGCTTGACACTGCGGCCGGGAGGTCACGGCGCCCTGCTCGCCAATCTTGCCGACACACAGGCAGACATCGTCCTGATCCGCAACATCGACAACGTCGTCCCCGACGCCCATAAAGCAGACAACCTGCAGTGGAGCAAAGTCCTGACCGGCTGCCTCCTTGAACTGCAGCAGGAGCAGCACGCCCTGCTCAAGGCCCTGCGCGAAGATCCCGACGAGTCGCTCACCCGCGACCTGACACTGGCTTTTCTCTGCGACCGACTGCAGGAGGATGTCCCCCTCGATTGTAACCCCGCGCAGCTGCTCGACCGGCTCGACCGACCGATCCGGGTCTGCGGCATGGTCGCCAACGAAGGCGAACCAGGCGGCGGCCCCTTCTGGGTCCGGGGCGCTGATGGCCGCATCTCCCGCCAGATCATCGAAGCCTCGCAGATCGACCGCTCGGACCCCGCCCAGGCCGAAATCCTGGCGGCATCAACCCACTTCAACCCGGTGGACATGGTCTGCGGTCTGCGTGACGAGCGCGGACGACCCTACGATCTGCACCGCTTCATCGACGAGGAGGCCGTGATCATCACCACCAAGCAGCAGGAAGGCCAGGAAGTGCGCATCCTGGAGCGTCCGGGGCTGTGGAATGGCGCCATGGCCGGCTGGCACACCCTGTTCGTCGAAATTCCGGCGACCGCCTTCAATCCCGTCAAGACCGTCTTCGACCTGCTGCGACCGGCGCATCAGCCTTGAAAACGAAAAGGGGCGACCTGCTGGTCACCCCTCTCGCGCTGCTCATAGCGCTCGCTCTGCACTCATCCCTGTTTCAATGGTAGTGAATCTTGCGCACTCCTTCCAGCCGCTTGATCGCCGTGGTCAGCTCCTGGCCGATGCGCTTCTGCTGGCGGGTGATGACGAACTGGAAGAACAGCTCGTCGTTGGGCAGGTCGACGTGCGAGCCGATTTCGGCAATCTCGAGTTTCAGGCCCCGGAAAATCTCCTGCAATTCATCGAGCAGCCCGTCGCGGTTGTTCGCCGTCACGGTCAGGGTCAGGAAGCGGTCCTTCTTGATGTAGGGGTCGAGCTTTTTGAGCAGACTGAGGCTGATCAGGACCAGGACAGTCGCCAGCGCGCCGAGGGTGTAGAAGCCCATGCCGAAGGCCATCCCCAGCCCGGCCACGGCCCACAGGCTGGCGGCGGTGGTGAGGCCGCGCACCGACGCTCCCTCCTTGAGGATCACGCCGGCGCCGAGGAAGCCGACCCCGGTGACGATCTGCGCGGCGACCCGCCCCGGATCGAGGCGCAGGGTCGACTCGGCGCCGTAGGCCGCGTACTTGAAAAAGAAGGTCTCGGAGACGATCATCATCACGCAGGAGCCGAGCGAGACCAGCAGGTTGGTGCGCAGGCCGGCCGGTCGACCGTGCTTCTCGCGTTCGAAGCCGACCAGGCCGCCGGCCAAAGCCGCCAGCAGCAGCTTGACGAAGATGTCCAGCTCGGTGCTCCCCAGCATGGTTGTTCCAAAAAACATGGCAACCTCTCCATTCAAAGAGTCTCAGACGGCCCTCATGGCCAGCATACTCTACGCAACTCTCACACGGACCCCTCACGAAGTGCTCACCCCGTAACCTTGCGCAGGAACGCCCGGCCGATGAACCGCACCTTGTCGCCGAGCGGGAAGCGCTTGAGCACGGTCTTCACCACCCCTTGAGTGAAACGGGTGCGTTTCGAATAGTCGATGCGCACATCGACAATCACCGGTTGCCCATTGGCCGCCATAACCAACGCTTCGCCGATGACGGCATCGATCCGGTCATTGCTGTCGATCGCCAGGTACGCCGCGCCGGTCGCCAAAGCAACCCCGTCGAGGCCAATCCGCCCAAGAATCGTGCAGGTCTTGCGATTGTAGGGGATTTCCTGCCCCTGGGCAATCTGCGAAAGCTCGCCGTCGTGGAAGACGAAATAGACGATGCCGAGATTTTCCGTCGCGGCGGTGAGAATCTCCATGCAGGTCATCAGGAAGCCGCCGTCACCGACGATGCCGACCACCTGCTTGTCCGGATTGACGAGCTTGGCGCCGATCGCTGCCGGTACGGCGTAGCCCATGCAGTTGAAATCGGTCGGGCAGATCAGCTTTTTGGAACGAAGAACAGGAAAGAGCTCTGCGGTCAGGTAGGTATGGTTGCCATCGTCGACCACGGCCAAGGCGTCGTCGGCCAGTTGCCGGCGCAGCGAGGTGAAGAACCGTGCCGGGTTGACGCGCTCGTTGCTATGGCGCAGCCATTCCTCCAGGTAGGCCAGCTTGTCGGCAGCGATCTGCGCCCGCAGGGGTCCGGTCGCGTGCGGCGCGACGAAGCCATCCTCTTCGAGGCTCGTCAGCAAGCTCTTCAGGGCGGCACCGGCATCGGCGGGGATGGCGACCGCCGCCGGGTAGTTGCGGTGGAACACCTCGGGGTTGATGTCGATGTGAATCAGGTTGGCGGGAACCTCGATGCCATAGCTGCCGGTCGGAATCTCACTGAAGCGCACGCCCACGGCCAGCAGGCAGTCGCAGCCGGCGAAGGCGTTCTCGGCAGCCGGGACCGAGTGACGGCCGAAGCCCATACCCACGTGCAGCGGATGGTCGGCGGGGAAAACGCTCAGCCCCTGCAGCGTGGTGGCGACCGGCGCTTCGAGGCGATCGGCCAGCCGGATCGACAGCTCGGTGCAGTCGCGCGCCCCCCAGCCGAGGAAGAGTCCCGGCCGCTTCGCCTGGCGCAGCAGGTCCACCGCCCGGGCAATCGCTTCGGTGTCGGGCTCCGCCGGTGGCGGTGCGGGGATGAAGGAGGGCAGCGCATCGACCTCCCCCTGGAAGATTTGCACGTCATAGGGGATTTCGATGAAGACCGGCCCGGGCTCACCGCTCACGGCAATGCGATACGCTTCGAACAGGGTCGGCACCACCTCGGCGTGGTTTGCGACCAGGAAGGAGCGCTTGGTGACCGTCTTCATCAGCCCCTGCTGGTCCCAGTCGTGCAGCTGGTAGGCCCGGCCGCTGCTGCGGTTGATCCCGCCGGAGATGATCAGCATCGGGATACCGTCGAGAAACGCCTCGGCGATGCCGCTCAGGGCGTGGGTGGCCCCGGCGGCCGGCACGATCACCAGGGTGCCGATCGACGCGGAGGTGCGGCTGACCGCATCGGCCATGAAGGAGGCGCCGCCTTCGTGGGTCACCAGGGTCGGGCGGATGCGGTTCGACTTGTTCAGTTCATCGTACAGCTCGGTGACGTGCACGCCGGGAATGCCGAAGGTGTGCGTTACGGGGAGCTGCTCCAGGGCGTACACCGCCAGTTGGGCGCCGGTCTTCTTCATGGAGTTCCTCCTGCGATGGTCTGGCCGGCGAGGCGGCCGGTGAGGATGCAGCCGCCGAGAAACGTCCCCTCGAGGGCGCCGCTGCCGTGGCTGCCGCCGCCACCGAAGCCGGCGGTCTCGCCGGCGGCGTACAGCCCGGGGATCGGTGAACCGGCCGTGTCGAGCACCCGGCAGCCGAGGTCGGTCTGCACCCCGCCGAGGCTCTTGCGGCTCAGGATATGGCAACGGATGGCGATCAGCGGCCCGGCACCGGGCGCGTCAATCTTCTGGTAACGGCAGGTGCGCAGGCGGTCGCCGCGATAGGCGCGAAAGTTGACGATGCGGCGCAGCTGGTCGTCGGTAAAGAAGCGTTCCCCGCGTTCGATCTGGGCGTCGTAGCCTTGGATCTCGGCCTGCATCAGCCCGGCATCCACCCGGTGCGCACTGCCGAGGGCGTTCATGGCGGCGGCGAGTTCGGCAACCGTGCGGGCCGTGACAACGTCTTCCGCATCACGAGCCAGGGTCTCCACCAGCTCACGGTTGCCGAACAGCAGGTCGCGCAGCAGGCGCAGCCGGTCGCGCTCGCGAAAAGCCGTCATGTACTCGCAACCCGAAACGGCCAGCTCCTTGAGGGCGATCTTGCGGTTGAGGACCAGCCAGGAGTACTGCCCCGGCTGCGCGCAGACCTGCTCGACCAGGTAGCGGGTGTCGGTCGAGCCGACCAGCGGCGGCGGGCCGATGCGACGGCCGTGGGCATTGAGCCAGAGCGCCGAGCGCGGCGGCACCAGGCTCAGCCCCTTGCCCGGTTCTTTGGGATGATGGATGCCTGCGGCATAATGCCATTGCTTGTCAAGGTGGGTGACCCGCGCACCGATCTTTTCCGCAGCCTGGTGGAGCCGGCCGTCGGCGAAGCGGTGTGAGCCGTTGAGCAGCGTCGCCGGTGGCGATCCCCAGGGCGCGTACCAGTGCTTGCGCACCAGGCTGAGGTCGCCGCCACAGATGCCGCCCGAGGTGAGCAGAACGGCGTCGGCCGTGGCGGAAAAATCCGTATTGTCTGCTTCTTGCCGACCGGCGCAGCCGATAACCGCACCATTGGCCATCAGCAGGGACTCGACCCGGTGACCGAAGAGCATCTGCAGGTTGGCGCGGCGCGGGTGGGCATCGAGGTGGGCCAGAAGCGCCTCGACCAGCGCCTTGCCGGTCCCCCAGGCGATGTGCCAGCGCGGCACCGAGTTGCCGGGGGCAAACATCCCCCGTTCGGGCCAGTTGATCACCGGCAGGAAGGTGACCGAGCGCTCCTTCAGCCAGGACCAGATCAGTTCGAGGGAGCGGTTGACATAGGTTGCGGCCCAGGCTTTCGGCCAGACATCGTCGCCACCGAACCGCGCGACCCGCAGCCAATCGTCCAGGGCCAGCTCCGGGCTGTCGGCAATCTTCGCCCGGCGCTGCAGCGGGGTGTCGACCAGCATGACGCCGCCGAAAGATTCGCGCGCCAGGCCGCCGAGCTTGTCCGGCCGGTCGCGGTCGAGCAGCAGCACCTTGAGGCTGCGGTCGAGCAGTTCGAAGGCCGCGGCGATCCCGGCCAGGCCGCCGCCGACAATCAGAACGTCGCTTCGATAGGATTCATCCGCCATGCTTGTGCTCTCCGGGCATCAGTTCAAGCTGCGGTTTTTATTTGGATTCAACGGGAAAAAGCTTATCATATCCCGAGGGACGCAACACCACCGAAATGACAGGCCACCTCAGACAGGGGAACGCATGAAAGAACCTTCCGCACGCATCGCCGAGCAGAGACGTTTTTTCCAGAGCGGCAGAACCCGCAGCCTGGCGTTTCGACTGGCCCTCCTCAACGCGCTGAAAAGCGCCGTCGAACGCAACGAACAGCTGTTGTGCGAGGCGCTCGCCAAAGACCTCGGCAAACCGCAGCTGGAAGCGACGATTGCCGAAACCGCCGTCGTCATCCGCGAGATCGACCATGTCTGTCGCAATTTGAAGGCATGGGCCGCGCCGCAGAAGGTCAGGACCTCCCTGCTCAACTTCCCCGCCACCGCCGCCATCCGACCCGAACCTCTCGGGACGGCCCTGATCATCGCTCCCTGGAACTACCCTCTGCAGCTGATGCTCAGCCCGCTGATCGGCGCCGTGGCTGCCGGCAACTGCGCCCTGCTCAAGCCGTCCGAGTACGCGCCGCACACCGCCGCGGCCCTCGATCGTCTGATTGGCGAAGTCTTCGACCCGCGCCATGTCGCGGTGGCAACCGGCGGCCCCGAAGTCGTCCAGGCGTTGCTGCAGGAACGCTTTGACAGCATCTTCTTCACCGGCAGCGCCCGGGTCGCGCGCCTGGTGATGGCCGCCGCCGCCCGCCACCTGACGCCGGTCACCCTGGAACTCGGCGGCAAGAGCCCGGCGATTGTCGATGCCGACGCCGACCTGGCCGTCGCGGCAAAACGCATCCTCTGGGGGAAATGCTTCAACGCCGGACAAACCTGCGTCGCCCCCGACTACCTGCTGGCCCACGCCGACGTCAAGGAGGGGCTGCTGCAGAGGATGACCGCGTTGCTGACAGAGTTCTACGGCCCCGATCCGCGCCAGAGCCCCGATTACGCCCGCATCGTCAATCCGGCGCACTTCGAGCGACTGGTCGCCTACCTGGGCGACGGCGAGATCGTTGCCGGCGGTCAGCACGACGCCGCTGAACGCTACCTGGCGCCGACCATTCTCGACCGGGTTTCCTGGGAGGCGCCGATCATGCAGGAAGAGATCTTCGGCCCGATCCTGCCGGTGGTAACCTTCACCGACGAGGACGAGCTGGCAGAGCAAGTATCCCGCCACGCGACCCCGCTCGCCCTCTACTATTTTTCCCGCGACCGGGAAAAACAGCGGCGCATTCCGGCGCGCATCGCTTTCGGTGGCGGTTGCGTCAACGATACCCTGGTGCACCTCGTCGAACACAACCTCCCCTTCGGCGGCGTCGGCAACAGCGGTCTTGGCCGCTACCACGGCAAGGCGAGCTTCGACACCTTCTCCCACCGCAAGGGGGTTCTCAATCGGGGGACCTGGTTCGACCTGCCCTTGCGCTACCCGCCATATGCCGGCAAACTGGCGCGGCTCAAGCAGCTCTTCCGCCGGCTTTGAGGATGTTTCGAAATCGCCCCGGAATGCCGAAAGCAAAGACTCTGGTACACTTGGCATTCATAGCAAGCAAAACGGATTTATACCCCAAAAGAAGGTCAACACTTTTCAACGCAAAGACGCCAAGTACTAAAGAATGGCGCAAAGAAAAACATTTCCATACGTTGCTATTTTTTGGGATTTTCTTTGCGACTTGCCCTTTTTCTC